>NZ_JARGEJ010000040.1:0-44774 GCF_029211245.1 Robertmurraya sp. DFI.2.37
TGCCCACGTGTTACTCACCCGTCCGCCGCTAATCATCGGGAGCAAGCTCCCTCCGATCCGCTCGACTTGCATGTATTAGGCACGCCGCCAGCGTTCGTCCTGAGCCAGGATCAAACTCTCCAAAAAAGAGTAAGATTAGCTCTTATGTTTATAATAAACGTTGGCTAGTTTCGGCTCTCATAAGAGTGCCTCCACTATGATTTGTTGACGTATGATTTGTTTAGTTTTCAAAGTGCAATCATGGTTTAAATAAAACTTTCAACCAAAACATCGCTTCAGAAGCGACTTTATAAATATAACATAAAACCTTTTCTTGAGTCAACAGTTTTTTTGATAATTATTTTAAATTCATTTTCAAAACAAACTGTTTTTTTAGGACAAGAAATAATATACCATGTCTTAAAAAAGATTTCAATATAACTTTTGATTTTTTTACAATAAAATTTAAGTTCCCCACTATCCTCGCTACATTTTCTACCTTCCAGTAATAAAAAAAAAGATTTCTCATATTAATTAATAGAGAAAGAAATAATGTTCTAGAAAGGATTGAGAGACATGCTAGAGTCCGTAGCTTTATATCTATCATTTATCATGGCAATCTATTTATTCATTTATTCCTATATCGAGGGACTCAAAATTGCAAATTCAGAAGAAAGAGTTCGGGGCGGTACCTTTATTTTTACGATTACCCTAGCATTTATCTTTTCAGGATTTACTTACATTCTTTAAAAGGAAGAAGAGAGGGCTTTTTATAAGGCACCTCTCTTATTTTCCTGTAGAACCGCACAAAGGACAGCATCCATGTACTTACCTTTTATAAAAAACCTTTTTCGAAGGATTCCTTCTTCCTTAAAACCATTTTTCTCAAGGACTTTCTTAGAGCCATAATTTAAAGGGGAATATAGCGCCTCGATTCGATTGAAATTCATTTCTCTAAATCCATATTCAACCAATGCTCGAACTGCTTCAGACATAATCCCTTTTCTCCAATAAGCAGGGTGAAGGTCATAACCAATTTCTCCTTTTAAATGTTCCTCTTCAAGTGAATGAAAACCGCAGGTTCCAATGATTTCTTTTTCTCCTTTAAGGGTAATCCCCCATCTAATCTGATTTCTGGTCTGATATCGAAAAAGCAAGCTATCGATTAGCTCCTCTGCTTCTTTTAATGAAGAAAGCTGTTCCCTATCGTAATATTTCATCACTTCCTTCTTCGATAAATAAGAATAAATCACAGGTGAATCATGGCTATGCAAATTTCTTAAAATTAGCCTCTTCGTTTCAATAATGGGGAATTTCATAAAAGGAGCATCCCAGCCCATAGCAGTTCCTCATTTCTTCTTAAATCACTCGTTTTTCTTTTTTCATCTTCACCTTTGTTTTAGACATTTTTCCTTCTATTAAAAAGAAAGCTAATGATGCCATTACAATTAAGCCACCAATAATCTGCGTCAGCATAATTTTTTCATTCAATAGATAGTAGGCTAATATCGTTGCCCCAATTGGTTCTAATAAAATAGCCATCGAAATCGTTGAAGTACTTAACCATTTAACAGACCAATTAAATAACGTATGCCCTAATAAAGTTGGAATGATCGCTAGCAAAACAAAGTATAGCCAGTCACTCGTTGGATAATTCGTTAATGGTTGTCCTAATATGAGAACATAAATGAATAGTGTTATCGCACTAATAGCATAGACGACAAATGTGTAAGTTATAAGGGAGACTCTTTTTCGCACTGATTGACCAAACATTAGATAAGCAGTAACTAAAGCACAAGCAATAAGTGCAAGAATATCACCAAATAAGGCCGAACCGCTGATTTTGAAATCACCCCAGCTAATAATGAAACTGCCGATGATCGCCAAAACCCCACAGAAAATAGCCCGCACTGTAAACTTTTCCTTAAAAAATACATAAGTGCCAACAAAAGCAAAAAGCGGCTGCAATGTAACCAATACGGTGGAACTTGCTACAGACGTATAATTTAGTGATTCAAACCAAAGAATGAAATGAAATGCTAGAAATACTCCTGCAACCAAAGAAAATAGCCAATCTCTCTTCGTAATAAGACGCAATTCATTGGCATACTTTATTAAAAACACAGGAAGCATAATGATTACTGAAAAAAACAAACGATAAAAGGCAATTACCTCGGAAGGAGCTTGTGATACCTTTACAAATATAGCCGATGTCGAAACTGAAATGACGCCAATGGCTAAAATAAAATATGGATTTACTTTTGGCCTCATCAAATAAAACTCCTTAAAAATTGGCTTTGTTAGATGTCAGTTGATTTTGGCTCATTTCTCTTTGATTCTATAAAGAATAACTGAAAGACGTGGGGAAACCAAGGTTTCACACGAATTGAGCCAAAAATGATTTGAGCAATTATATCGTTAAACAAAGCCTTAAATTTAAAAATGCTCATTTACTGTAACGTGTATATCATTTATTTTACAACCTTTAATAAGACAATTACCATGAAAATAATATTTTCTTTAAAACAAGCAGCTCGTTCTGAAGAAAGGTGGGGAAAAAATTGCTTGGTTCTGATATGGAAATACTCATGAAATTAGGGATATCAACTTTTCTTGGATTAATTATTGGATTAGAGAGGGAATTGAAAAGAAAACCCGTCGGTCTTAAAACAAGTTTAGTCATTTCAATCGTCAGTTGCCTTCTTACAATCGTATCGATCGAGTCTGCCTATATGGTACCACCGAGAGAAGATATAAACATTACAATGGATCCACTCCGATTAGCTGCACAGATCATTTCCGGGATTGGCTTTCTTGGAGCCGGGGTTATTTTACGAAGGGGAAATGACAGCATTTCAGGACTAACGACTGCTGCATTAATCTGGGGTGCGGCAGGAATTGGAATTGCCGTAGGAGCAGGTTTCTATATTGAGGCAACTACAGGGGTCGCATTGTTAATCATTAGCGTTGAAATCGTTCCAATTATTATGGGATGGATCGGCCCACGCCAATTGCGAGAAAAAGAAATTAAACTTCAGCTAAATGTACAAGACAAAAATAAAATCGTCGAAATCATTAACTATTTAAAAGACGAGAAAATTTCCCTCAAACATTTACGAATCAAAGATTTAAACGACAATGATCATCTTGTGCAATTAAGAGTTACCGTCAATCATAAAAGATTAACAACAGATGTGTATCATACTGTTTCAAAAATTGAAGCTGTACGTAGCGTTGAAATTGAAAGTATACATTAAAAGACTTCAGGTTCTGTCCGCAAGCGTTCATTTTCTTTAGTGTTCACCTTGTTAGGATGCACATTCTTTTTATTGATAACCCCGCTCCGCTCCTCTCAAGGCTCATCCCCTTGAAAACATATATGATCCTATTAACTGCTGGCAACTTTTTTTATTTGCCAATACTTTAAGGACTTCATTTAATGCTTTTGCTCTTAAACTTTATATTTTTAATGCGCACGACTTTTTCACAAGTAAAATTCCTCTTGATCTTTTGAATAATTTCCTTATATAATAGTCGATGTAAATATCATACGGGGGATTAGCTCAGCTGGGAGAGCGCAACGCTGGCAGCGTTGAGGTCAGGGGTTCGAGCCCCCTATTCTCCATCCCGAAAAGCCTTGTGTATCAAGGCTTTTTTTTGTACTATTTTATCATGCATCACTATTTTAAGTATTGTTGACGAAATAGTTTTTATTAAATTTTCAGACTGCATTCCCTATTAAATTAAACAATAAAGTTGCGAGACATTTTTTGTGCATATTCGCTATGCAACTTGCAGCTTCTCTATCAAACTTATCAGCACTTATGCATTCATACATTCTTGTCCAAAATTACCGCTAACTTTATGTTTCAATCCTCTAATCATGGACAAACTATATCAGCATGATCAACCTGATAATTTATGTCCTTTGGAGTGATACTGTGATGGACTTTCCAACAATACGTACAAACTTTTGGGATGCAGTAATAGCAGTCCCATCTATCATGGTTTTAACGCAGATCATTAAAATAGTTTTTAAAACCCCAAAACATTTTGTGCCAACGTTAGCGCTCGCTATTGGTTTAACAATCTCCACTTTTATTAGTCACCGTCATGATTTGCCTGCGGGTCTTTTTATGGGATGGTTTTATGGTTACGCTGCAATAGGTTCATATGCAGCTACCAAAACCGCACTTATTTATTTCAGAAACCAAAAATAGCCTAGCATTAACGGCTTTTGCTGTTGTAAAAGAAAGACATTACGAGTGAACAATCATAAAAAGTCAAAAAAGACATGAAGGAATGATTACCTTTAACAGGTTGCTTAAAAGAGCTTAATGCTAGTTAGTGGAAAGCGGAGGGGTGACTACTAGAGAAGTCGCATTACAGGCAAGCACCGCAGAAGTATTCGTGACGATGAAACTCGGAGAAAACATCCTTCGGAAAGCAAGTGCCTGAAGTGGAAATCAATGCTATTTCGTGTATAAGGAATTGTTGTCGACAAACCGAAAGCCTTCTGTTCAAGGCTTTTTCTTTTTACTGCGTTTAATCCCTCCCTTAAAAAGAGCCACAATATCCCTCCCGCACAAATGTAGTTCCAAGCAAGAAAGTTAAAAATTTTAATGGTACACATTAAAATGTCTACTTTTATTTCGGTGTTAAAATATAAGATAATAATTTAATATAATAGAAGGAGAGTGATCTAGGTAGCTCGTGCAAAAGTAATGCTTGTTGAAGATGATTTGGACTGGAGCAACGGCTTGCAAGTCTATTTTTCCAACGAAAGCTGTTTTGAAATTGTTTCATGTGTGGACAGCATGGATTCTTGTCTTTCTGCTCTCAATCATATAACAGTAGATATTGTTCTCATGGATATAATCTTGGGCAATGCCCATGCAACAGGATTAGATGCAGCCCTAGAAATTACATATACACACCCTAACATCAAAGTCATTATGCTAAGTTCCTTGGAAGATGACGATGAGGTTTTTAATGAAGCATTCTTAAATGGAGCGTACGATTTTGTCTACAAGAATGAATTTGAGCAAATCCCTACAATTATAGCTAATGCCATGAACGATCAGGATACAAAATACGGTCCAAGATTAAAAAAACTTGTTTATGATAAGAAAAAAAAGCTTCTTAATGCTTATGACATCGCACTGCTTAAGCTCATTCTTGAGGGAAAAACACAACAGGAAATTGCGGATCTCAATAGTGTGAGTTTATCAGCTGTGAAAAAAAGAGTAAGCCGTATATTAGAAAAATTTCATTGGAGTCGTTCAACTAAGGAATTGGCTAACAAGTGTTATAAATGGGGGCTATTAGAGTAGGAGGAACTAGCAATGCTGATTGCTTTCTTTTTATTATTGTTTATGGTCATGACACCGATCAGTCTGTACTTACTAAGGAAGCACGGAGAAAACCGTCTACTTGTTTGGGCAGCACTGATTATTTTGACTGCTGGATTAAGCGGGTTGCAAGTTGGCTTAGAAAAACTTGCGATTCCATATATGGATTCTCTCGAATCAAGTGAGTCTTTACTAAAGGTAATGTATTTTGCTTCTTCCTTTTTAAATATTATCGTCCACGCATTTCCATACTACTTAATTCTTATCTACTTTATTCATTTCGCAGGGTATGCACAGGGAAAAACCCTTAATACCCTACTGCTCATTCCGGTATTATTATCTTTTATATTTACCGATGTATATAGCACTTCTCAAATGAACTACTCCTATATATTGAGCTGGGGTATTCCCTACATGTTAGCATCAATTTTGCTATTTGTGAGGGGAATTCTCACTGCTGAAAACGAAATAATCAAGAAGCTTCAATATTTTGGTATCGGGATGATCATTTTAATTCCTGAAATTTTTCTACTACTTTTACAATTGGAAGGTACCTATATTCAATTTCCTATCGACATTCTCATTTTAATTCCGATACTATGTCTAATTAGTTTGCTTTTTGGTTTGATTTTTTTTGTCTATAATGTCTTTACTCGCTTCCAAGCCTCTGCTGTGTTAACCAAAATGCAACTTGGAACAAGCTTGATGCAACACGCATTCAAAAATGCGATATCCAAAAACAAATTGCATGCGCTCAATATGCAGCGCAGCCTTGAAGGAAAACATTATGAAGTTGTCGACGATCACTTGAGAAGCTTATTGCGTTCCAATGAACATCTAATGAATATGGTGTCCAAGCTCTCTTATTTAACCCAAAGTCGACTATCAGCTGAACTTAAACCAACTGATATTTCTCTACTATTGGATGAATTGATTGACCAATTTCACTATACATCAGTCTCATTAGAGAAAAACTATTCTTCGGAAATTGTAAATATTGATCGTACTTTAATCGCAGAATGTTTTACAAATATTATCAATAACGCAATCGAAGCCATGAATTGTCAAGGAAAGATTACCATTACGATAGAAAAAGGAAGACGTCATATAAAGATTCATTTTTCAGATACAGGAAAAGGGATGAACAAGGAGCAGATTAACAATATGTTTGAACCGTTTTATTCAACAAAACATAAAACAGGCCAAAATTTTGGACTAGGAATGTTTCACGCAAAAAAAATCATCAATGCGCATAGAGGAAAAATCAAAGTGGTAAGTCAGCCAACTAAAGGGACGACTATCTCCATTATTTTAGCGAAGACAAAAAAACTACAGCCTCAATAAACGATTCAGATATAAGTTTCATCATGACCCGTTCGCTACACTTGCATTAAATCGAGAATTGCATGCAGAACCAACCAGCAGCATATAAAGGTTTTTTAGGTATTTAAGCAAAGTACACAAAAAAGTTTCCACTTCCATCCTTAAAAAAGCAGAAAGTATAATTAGTATGAATTAAATATTGAAAGGATGTTAGAAAGATATGTATCAGGTAGTTTAATAAAAAATTCTAGCTAACTTACTTGTATATTTCTCATCATTTTTATGCGAGCAACATTCATCAATTATGTGAACAGATGAGCATTTATCATTCCAGGGCGAAAAAGCTGCATTACGTTTGCGCTATCTTATTACAAAGCCATTCCATTAAGAGAATACATTGCGAAAGTGCTTTTAATTTTAAGTAATTTTCACTATAAAGAAAGTGTCAATATCACTTAACCACCATGGACCATGCGTTATCCGCCGGAATGACGTAAAGTTTGCAACCTTCCCCTTGTTAAGGAGAAATTTCTCAATACCTTACCAGAACAAGGATGAAGTGAAAAAGCAAGTGATAGTGGACTACTCCTTAGTATCAAAACAATCTTAAAAGTTTATAAGGTGAAACTGCGACCATCTCCCCTTTGTTGTAATAATAAAGTCAGTGGATTTATTTATTCAGCAACTATCTCATTGTTGATCCATTTATAAACAGAAGGTGAAAGAAATGTCTAAAACCGTATTAATTGCTGATGATTCAATGTTTTCTCGAAATTTGATCAAAAATGTTGTTCGTGACAACGGCTTCGAGGTGATAGCAGAAGCTTCTAATGGACGAAGCGCTGTTACTTCCTACCAAGAAAAAGCGACTGATATCGTGATACTAGACTTAACCATGCCTTTATTAAACGGTTTGGAGGCATTACAAGAAATCATTGATTATGACCCAAAAGCAAAAGTAATTATGTACTCGGCAATGGGGCAGCAAAGATTGATTATCGAGGCTCTCAAAATTGGCGCAAAAGATTTCGTCATTAAACCTAATATAAATAAACTGCTCCCTGCCATGAAAAAAATATTTTGGTAAAGTTTAAAATTTTCAATCAGTAGTATATTCAATAGGACAACTTTATCAAAAGATGCTGCTGTAACTGAACTATGAAGAATCTACACATATACCCATTATTTAAATCGCCCTTTTCATAATTAAAGCTACGACTCAGTCATTTTCAGGGTGAATCATCACAAAATCATATAAATGCATTTTTGTATTAAAAGTATTCAACTCTGGAAAATCTTTCAGGACTAGCTCCTCTTGCTTTTTTCCAGTAAGGAGATTAAAGCCTTCAATTTTTGCAAGCCTATTTTCATGTTCAAGGGAGAAGACATAAAGAGTGCCATTTTTGGGGAACACTTCTAAGCTTCCTTCAAAACTGGTCTCCAATAGAGAAAATGCTTTTTCACTGTTTCCTGTCTTAGTCGATATTCGATAAACATCTCCGAAGCCATCGATAAAATAAAGGTTATCTTGATAAAGAAATACACATCTTTTATAACTAAAAGGTATCTGCTTGTAAAAAGTTTGCTCATCATTAGCATACGCCGCCACTTTTTTAAAATAATACTCTTTTGACTGCAAATTAACCTTGACCATTTCGGTTAAAGCTCCAGTTTGCCGAATGAAATATAAATGATGCCCGTCGGTCTGAAGTTGTCCAAATGTCGTACTATTCTCTTCCTTCTCAATTTCCAACATTTGCTTAACAATTGGCTCTTCTCCTAATATTACTTCATTAAGCTGATAGCTTTTTTCATCTTCTGATGATGACAGTGTATAAAGACTCCCCTGATGCAACACAGAGGCTTCAATAAAGAAAGGAATGACCCCTTTTTCGAAATGCCCATCTTTTTCCCAATAAAAATCCGAACGGTAGCCTCCGTTTGTTTTATCGTAGCCAGAATTAAAAACAGCATAAAAACCAGCCGTTTGTTCAAGGAATCCAAGATGGTCTCCCGTATGCTGGTAATCATCTCTTTCAATCCTCTTAAACCCTTTCGAAATTTTATAAAAGCGACTCTTATCCACTAAAAGAATCTCATTCTCTTTCACACCAATGCTTCCCAACTCCAGTCCTTCCATCTCATAAGTCATCAGTTTACCTCTATGATCAATAAATACTGCTGCACTTTTTCCTCCGCCATACGTATCTTGGTCAGCTGTAGTTGAGAAATAAACGATCGCTTCCTTATTATCTAAGAAATTTTCCTCGTCAAGATCCCTATCACTTGCTTTTTTCGTATCGCCATTCTTTGTAAAAAACCAGCCTACCAATATCGTTATTAAAATGAAACAAATGAGCACCATCCATCTCTTCCTCATACGTTCTCCTCATACTTAATTTAGTGAGTAAAGCGGTTTCACAATGCACCATGATGAATTAAAAAACGAATATCTATAAAAGATTGAGTGCAAAAACTATTTTTAACATCAATGAAGTTGTAAATATTCGTTTTTTAACTCCATATTCCCTTATAAAAGTGCCAAATCTATTGATAAGCTTTTAATTAATCGTCGCGATCGTGGTTGTGTAAGATGAGGCGGTAATATCACGCGGATATACCCCTAAGCCACCATTATGGTCTATATCGATGTTAGCTTTCAAAGTAAAGGCAGACCAAAGTAATTTTGAACAATTTTTATCTCCATCGTGCCCTGTTAATCTATTGGTTGCAAAATTAAAAGAATATGAGCTTCCCACCTGACTGACTGCCCAATCTGCTGCGTTATTCTTTTGAGTGGTCGTAACGTTTACCCTTTGAATAATACTGTTTTTTTCTACATTACGAGCATTATATTTAATCTGACGAACACCATCCCCCGGAACAGCCTCAACAATTTTATCAGATGCTGAATACATCCCAACATGACCATGGTTATAGTAAGCGGTATAGGAATCTGAATAAAAAATATTTCCTTTCGTACTCATTGGCAACACATAGGAACCGGATGAACCGCCAAAAATAACCGCATCTTTTTTCTCATTGCCGTTTTCCTTCGCTACCTTGTCTCCCTCTTCTTTATCTGTTATTAACTCTTGATAAACCATTTTGATTACTTCGTCTTTTGTCATTTTTTGAGATTTGGCATAGTCGGTAATCGATTCAAGAATTTCTTGTTCTGTCGTACCAGGCTGAAGTTGAACTATTTCCTTGAGGTACATGTCAATTTCTGAGGATTTAGCATAGCTAGACGGTGAGAATAAGAGTGATAGTCCTAAAACGACGATAGCAAAGGGTACAAACGCTCTTTTCCTTTTTACCACCATTTCATTCCTCCTTTATTGAGATTCCCTAGGATATTATGACGGAAATGGAAAATATATGTATAGTATTTAAGTTAAGAATTGTTAATTCATTGTTTAAATATAATAATTTCTTACACTGACATCGAGCCTTTCATTTATCTTGAACGCCTCGCTATTCTGTCATTTATCTCCATGTGATGATCGTTTATAGTATCGTAAAATTGCTTACAGACGGTTGGTCTTTTGTTAAAAAGCTGGACAAGTCATGTATACATAAAACAACAAGCTTTACCGTGGTTAAGATTGAATATAATTCACTTAGAAATTGCATAATAACGATAAATATAGGGGGTGTCAAATGGAAAACAAATTTGCTGTTCTTATCTTCTTTTCAATTTTAAGTATCATTACAACAACAATTTTTAGTTTAACGATCATTTCTCAAAACAAGAGCCTCAAACAAAAACTTGAGCAATCATAACAATGCTTCAACACCACTACTTATAAAAAGCTGTTCTTTTACCCTTTCAGATAAAGAACAGCTTTTTTCAGTTTATAGTCGTTTTTCTTTTATACATAAGAAAGACTAAATCGAATATTATGAGGACCAGTCCACTTATGATGTTCATGATTGAACTTTCTTCCCCTGTTTGTGGAAGAACAGCTATGTCACTATTTTGGGAGCTTTTGTTGCTCCCCTTCTTACATGACTCTGACAAAAAATGATTTAATCTTGAGTGAAAGGAATGATTCCCTCCACTCTTTAGATTTATGGTATATAGTAAATACCGCCACATCTCAACAAATTTTAATCATACTCACTAAACAAAGATATTGAACTTTTCATCGCTAAGGAGAAAAAGAACAGACAATGGCTTTTAACTATAAACATTAAGAACATGTAAAATCTGAACATGGTATACGATTTGCAGATTCTTACCACACTTTTAAAAAACTATTAAAGAAAAATCACACATTTTTCTTTAATAGTTTCTTATAGCAGGAGACTGCCTATGTTAAACTAGATGGCTTTTATATAATTTCTCAATCTGTTTTGGTAATTCCATTCCCAGATCGGCTTCATATATAATTTTAAAATCGCGATATAATGTTTTCAACTGCTGCAACTGATTGCTTGAAATTAAAAATTTCATAAACATCAGCATGTACTCCTCATTATACAAATCAAACTGGAGTAGTTTTTCTAAACATTTTTCAACAATGATGTGGTTTTTTTCTACGTCGATATTATCTTTAATAAAGTTCGCTAGAACATATTGAACAGATTTTTTTATTCGCTCACCTTCTAAAAATACCCAATGAAAATCTTCTTCTTCAAGATAATCGCCAGCATAAAGGTTCAACAACTTTTCGACGGTTGTATGATCGATAACATCCTGCTCACAAATTTTAAGAATTTCGGTTACGTCACTTTCAGGAGAAATCATTAATTGATAGTGATCATTATTAAATTTTAGAGGGTTCTTCTGCACTCCTGCAGCCCTTACCGTTTTTCTAAGCTGATAAACCGTTGTATGTAGAAGTGCAATGGCTTTATCAGCCCTCATTTCCGGCCAAAGATCCTCAATTACTTTTGCTTTATGAACAGGCTTATCACGAAAATGCCATAAGTAAACAAATAATTCCTTCACTTTTCTCGTCCGCCAAGAGACATCATTCCCCTTTGAATCGAGCAGACGAAAGCTTCCCATCGTGTAAATATACAGCTCTTTGCATTGCGAAGAAGTTTCCTGCAATTTTTCGTACATTTCCAGCCTTTCCCTGATCTTCGCAATCGTTTTTTGAAGGCGATTACGCTTTACTGGTTTAAGCAAATAATCAATCACACTCACTTCAAAAGCATCTAACGCATACTGGGGATGGGCGGTAACAAACACAACTTCTAAATGCTCAAACTCCCGATGCAGCCATTTAGCAATTTCAATACCATGTCTGTCTCCTAATTCGATATCAAGAAAAAGAACATCCACTTGCAGATGAGGAAGTTGCTCCATAACAGTATAAGGATTTGTAAATGTTCCTACAATCTCAACATCATTCAATGATTGAAGCAAATCTTTTAACACTTCAATTGCGTAAGGTTCATCATCCAAAATACTAACTCTCATCACTCTTTAACTCCTGGTAAAAGTATTGTGATTTTTGTTCCAACTCCTTCTTCACTTTCCAACGTGAAGGAAGAGCGTTTTATTAATTTGAGCTTTTTAAACGGGTTTGTAAATCCGACCCGTGAATTTCTCCCTTTCATTAATTCCAGTTGCTTTTGCTTTGAAATGCCGACCCCATTATCCTCAATCACAATTTTCACTTGATCACCGACTTTATCAATTGAGAGCTTAACTATACCACCGTTCTCTTTCATAGCAATCCCATGCTGAACCGCATTTTCAATAAGCGGTTGAATGATCATTAATGGGATAATAGCATCCGCTGTATCATCGATATCGTATTCAACCTGCAAACGTTCATCGAATCTTATTTTTTCAATTTCTAAGTACGATTGAACGAGTTCAATTTCATCTTCTAGTCTCACGATTGAACGATAGCTCGTAAAATCAAGTTTCGCGCGAAAATAAGTAGCTAAATGCACCAACGCTTCCCTTGTTTGCTTCGTGTCTGTAAAAGTTAAACCAATGATCGTATTCAGAGTATTATAGAGAAAATGTGGTTTAATTTGAGAATAATACATCGTTAATTCATTTACTAGCGCATCTTTCGCGGATTTCTTCATCGATAAAAGAAACTCAACGCGGGCCTTTAACTCATCTAAAATAATCGGCTTTTGTAAAAATTCATTTGCACCAATTTGCAGTGAATGAATCAAATCAGTTAATTGCCCGGAAGCCGTTAAAACAATAACCGGTAAATCAAATAAGTCGAACTCTTTGCGCAATTGTTGACAGACATCGAAGCCAGATAAATTTGGCATCATTAAATCTAAAATGACCAAATCAATTTCCTGTTCGTGAATTACCTCCAATGCAGCTTGCCCATTATCAACAGCAATAACCGTATACCCTAGTGAGACGATCATATCCATTAATATTTTCAAATTTGGATGTTCATCATCTACGATTAGAATGGTGTAGTCTTTCTCCCCTGCTATCGATTGTGGAAAATGATACTGTACTGGCAATTGCTCAGCGGCAGCCACTTGAGGTAAAGCAACTGTTTTTTCAGTTCTATCATTGTTTTTTTGCCCATCCTCTGCCAAAGGTATCGTGAAGGTAAAACACGACCCTTCCCCTCGAGTAGACGTTACGGAAATGCTTCCTCCGGAAAGCTCTACTAATTCCTTTGTAATGCTCAATCCCAGACCTAGGCCAATTTGGTTCCGATCATGGTGATTCTTCACTTGATAAAAGGAGGAAAAAATACGTGTTAAATTTTCTTCATCAATTCCAATACCAGTATCCTCTACTGAAAACTGCATGTGGTTATTTTGCACTTCTGCTGTAACCGTTATTACGCCTTGTTTCGTATATTTAATACTATTATGTATGAGATTAAAGAGGATTTGCTTCAATCTATTTTCATCTACATACATCAATGGGAGCGAAGGATCAGTGCGATTAATGATTTTGACAGATTGTCGATCAGGCAGTAAATAGGACATCTCTGCTATAATATCGCCTACGACTTGGAGGGACGTTGGTGCTGGTTCATTATGAATTTCCCCTCTTTTAATATTTCCTGCATCCAGCAAGTTTTCAACTAAAGTAGCTAGCCTTCGCCCAACATTATGAATAAGCAGTAGACTTTCCTGTTGTTCTTTTTTTAAAGGTCCTAAGAAGCCCTCCAAAATTGATTTTGATAAATTAAGAATCACATGCAGAGGAGTCCGTAATTCATGTGACGTCTTGACAAGGAAATCATCTTTAAGGGAATCGAAATGCAGAAGTTCCTTCGTCAATTCATCAACCTTTTTAAAGGCTTGTTGAGAGCGATAACTCATCAGCGATGACAGACCAAAGATCATAAATAAAAATAAGAAAAGCGGTGCTCCACCAAATTCCACCTCAAATAACAAATTAACACCGAGAAGAGTTCCATAACATGCATAAGATACAACCACATTTATGATATACAGTGAACCCTCCATTTTATTTCGATAAGCTTTTATTAATATAAACAGTATATAGCAATAAGCAATTCCAATAACGACAACAACAAAGATCTGTAAATATATAAGAGGAAAGAAATCTGAAAGCTGTATAGGACGAAACGGTCCTAAAAAAATGACGGGTATTAAAAGTAAAAAACAAAGAGCTGTAGTCATTTTCTTGTTGACATATTCTATAAAAAAACTATACATAAACAATAAAAAGAAGAGCATAGATAAATGAATCGTCATGAGCTGCCATTGCAGCAATAATCTCTCTCCAATTTCCGGAAATACCAATAATAATAATCTTTCATTTATCGCTGCTGTATAAAATCCTTGAATAAAACAAAATAAGCTAAAATACAATTCATACAAATTTTTGCGCTGTTGCAAGTACGTAACGATATACATTAATGCTAAAATTAGATAGCCAGAAAAGACCATTGCATCCAATATTTTAAACAGATCCCGATTTGCTAAAATATTGTCTGCCGGACCAAATTTTATATGACGCAAAATTCCTCCGGTCGTAACCTGGTGACTTGAGACATGAATAACCAATTCAAGCTGGTTTGAATCACTATGAATGAAGGCATTGTAACTTGCATTACCAAAAATATAATCTTTCTCATGTTCAGATACTTGTCCACTGCTCCCAATCACACTGCCATTAGCAAAAATTTTGCTAGAATAGCCGATCATATTGATCTTCATACCAAAATTACCAGAAAATGGGGTATTAATGATTAATCGGTACGTTCCAAACGGCTTTTCAGCTGAGATATGATCATCCCATTTGCCTGGGACTGTTATATACTGCCTCTGCTCCTCATAGAGAGCAAATTTATCCGATTCAGGATCAATAAGGACGCCAGGATAGAATTCCCACTCCCCATCTAATGTAATCACTTGATTATTCGTAAATGTTAAATGGCTCACATCTAATAAACCTTTATTAGATTTAGGAAGTTCAGAATCTTTCCAATCTGATACATTAATGACGTACACCACTGTAAATAAAATAACAAACGCTGTTAAAAATAACGTAACTTTTCTTTCCATTAGTCACCTACAAATAGTCATATTTCATATAAACAATGATTGCTTTATTTTTGTGAGATAAATAGATTTAAACTTAAGTCTCTGTTTCCCATTATATAACAATAGTAAGTATGTTCAATCACATTAGAACACTTTCAATAAAAAATAGTGGTTTTATTAAATATTTTGGCTTTGTTTTAGGCTAATTTCTCTCTGATTTCATGAAACGATGGAGAAAACTTATTTTCTCACATTGCTTCATAAATCAGAAGACCTTTCAGTATAACTGAAAGGCGTGTGAAACAAAAATTGCCCACGAAATGAGCCAAAAATCGTTTAATCAACAATTTTGTTTAACAAAGCGAACATTTTAAAAATTCAAGCTTTAAAATATGGTAATCTAGAGCAGCAAGTATAAGAGATCCATACTCGACAGGTGAAAAAATTTCCACCCGCATAAAAAAGAGAGCCTTTCAAAAGCAATGCTTTGAAACACTCTCTACGCTATTTTTACTTTTCAATTTAGGTTTGGCCACAGAAACAGGTACAAAATTATTATTAATCAAAAGCTTTTTTCATAAATGGAAAAATACAAGAACTAATTATTTTTAATTTCTATATCTTCTGCACCCTCTTGCATAGCCAATTCCAACTCTTGTTTTAATGTATTTGAGATATTATCAAGTCCTTCTTCGGATGGAACAAAGTAATATATCCGATCTATTATTTGCCCCTCTCCCTCTAGTTCAAAGGATTTGATTTTAGCTGTATTGATCGAAGAATAGACATGTTGCAATTGAAAAATCTCTGTCGGGCTTAAACTTGTTGTAACGTTTTTCCCTAGTATTTTAGAAATTTCGCCAACTTTAAATAGGGTATTGGTCGAAATGGCCTCATCGATAGTAGCTTCAATAAATTGTCGCTGTCTTTCATCGCGCGAATAAATATTGTTAATTTCTCGTTTTCGCATTCGCACAAAGGCTAAGGCTTCTTCACCATTTAATTTCTTTTCACCTTTTTCAAAATAAATTCTTTCGCCACCAGCATATATATCTTTTTCCCAAAATGGTTCTTTAATATTGACGGTAACACCACCCAATGCATTAACAAGATCTCTAAAACCATCAAAATTAACAGTAACATACTCATCAATTGGAATATTTAATAATTGCTCGACTTTTTCAACTGTAAGTTTATTGGCACCGTAATCATTCATGGATCCATATGAGTATGCTGCATTAATTTTATGAGTACCGGCATATTTTCCAGCCTCTTCTTCCGTAAATTCCACTCTTGTATCACGTGGAATACTCGTTATCGTTACATTTTCTGTTTTTGGATTTAATGTCACAACAATAAGGGAGTCTGCCCGCCCATTTTCTCCGCTTGTCGCATATTCCTCGATACCAATTAATAGAAGTGATATCGGTTCCTTTCCTATATGAACAGCTGCGTTTCTCAGCTCTGAGTTTCCATCTGGACGATCTATCTCCTCATATGCTTCAGTTGCTGCATTATAAGCATGAAAAAAGAAATATCCACCATACGCAACAGCAGTCATTACTAACAGCAAAAGAACACTTATTATATATTTTTTCCACTTAATTCTTTTTTTCGCTCTCAAACGTATTTCCTCTTTTCTAAGCTAAAATTTATTTACAGTGATGAATGGAGTGTGGTATTCCTTCGAGACTAGCAAAAGAGGACTATTATTATTTATTGATCCACTTTAAATTGCAACGGCTTCATCGACTCATCTATTGCTTTCATCTCATATCCATTTTTATGAAAATAACTTAACAGTTTTTCTAAATGATTAGCTGTAGTTGGCTTCTCGTGCAGTAAAATAACCAATGGTCTCTTACCAACATATTGATTTACCTGCTGAATCACATTATTCACGTATTGACCTTTCGTCATCTTCCAATCCTCTGAATCAATATTCCAATCCCATAAAATAAATTGCTCATCCTCAATTGCTTCTCTAAAAGGCTGAGTGATATAAGGTTTTGAACCATATGGTGCTCTTATCAACCGAGATCTCAAATGGGAATTTTCAAAAATCGCCGCTAACGTTTCATTCATTTCCGCTACAAAATTTCCAGGAGATTGATAGATTTTCGATACATCATGTGTGACACCATGAGCGCCAATAGAGTGACCACTTTCAGCCACTTTTTCCACCATAGCAGAATTTTGTTCGATATTTGGCTTTAACATAAAATAAGTCGCTTTGGCATTATACTGATTAAGCAGATTTAATATTTTTTCTGAAGCAGTTGAATGCGGCCCATCATCAAAAGTTAAGTAGACTACTTTCCCAAGTTCTAACTCTTCTCTCTCTTCATCTTCAATGATTGCTCTACCTGTATCTTCATCAACATCCTTTTCAATTACATCTTTCACTTGTTGACTATCAGCATCTTTAATCTTTGCTTCTGCTATTTTAGTATCTTCTTTAGCCAAGTCAAACATTTGTCCGACGACCTTTCCTGCCCATGTTACGCATAATGATACCATTAATATAGTTAGTATAAATACTGTTATTTTCCCCTTAACATTCAATTTATATCTTTTTCTTTGTGAACTTGACATATTGATCCCCCCAAATATAACCACACTACACAGTAATCTTCTTTACAAGAATGATCGCTTCGATCATTTTGCTGTATTTAGACAAAACCCGACATATTTCTTTGCAAGATTAAATATAAAATACAAATGTCATAGAAGTTTGACCTACTTGTAAACAAAATGTCACAAAAATATCTATCTATCTTTTTGTGTGAGAAATGAAGGAAGCTTCTTACGACTTCGGTCTATGTCTTTACGTAAAATATAACTGTGAGACAAGAGCCCATTTTTAAAAGCAGAACAAATTAAAAAGCCTCCTCTTAGCCAAAAGCTAAAATGAGGCTTACACAATCAATAAGAAGCTTACATTTTTATAGTTAAAAGGTCACTATATAAGCAGAGTCATTACTGGGAACCATTTGCGTTAAGGAGCCTTCCACCGGTGAACTTTGCTTCTGCCCATGAATGAGAAGATTATTGCCATCAGGACTCCAAAACAATTCAAACGGCACGATGCCATGATATACAGGTTCTTGAAACAAAATATTCCTTCCTTGAAGTTTTCCTGCATAAACGGTGTCACGATCGTATAAAAAATAAGCTATTTTCTTACGATCAGGAGAAAATTTAAAACTGGTGACTTTTTCAAGTAGTGCTGAAAGTTCACCATTCCGCTGATCGTACTCATAAAGAGTGTTTTCTGGTCCCAAAAATACAAACTGGTTATTATTCAACCATGTAGGTTCACCAAGTGTTCTTAACTTTTCGGAATGAAGATTAATCCCAGTTTCAGTAATGGTTCCCATGATGATACTGGAATCTCGTTTTGAGTTCGGTAGTATCGTCAATAACAAATTATCGCCATTGTCAGAAATGCTTATAGCTGTAGGAGATTCATTTTCTATCTCCTTTAATGGATATGTTTTAAGTGATCCTGTGTCGGTATCGAAGAGATGAACTTCGGCTGGCTGCTTTTTCTTTGCCGTTAGTACAAGATAACAAATATAACGGCTATTATTGGACCACGATCCTCCCTGTACATACATTGATTTATTATAATCAATGGTAGCTATTTCCGTTTTACTGCCATCCTGAACGGATATCAAGTTTATGATTCCCTTATTTGAGGTTGAAGACATCATGAATTCAACTATCTTCTTGCCATCTGGTGAGACTAACAAATTGAAAGTATACTGATTCCATTCTTGTAACATCTCTGGTGTTTCATAAGGGAACGCAAGCGTGTGAAGATAATTACTTACCTGTTTGGCAAGCTCTTCTTTTTTAAAAACGCCAATAATAGAATTCGTTGAGGACCAACCAAATAGTTTATTAACAGCAGGGAGAGGATAGATCTTTTTTACCAGGAATGGATGGGAATTATGATTTTCAATATTGTTTTCTTCCTGTGTTGGAATCACGATTGTTTCCGCTCTTTCTCCACTGCAACCGGATACGAACAAGACCATAAACAATACGATCCATATCGCTCTAATAAACTGCTTGTTCATGATGGTTCCTCCTCTCCTAAACGATTGATTTCCATCACAACAATGGTCTGATTTTCCTCATAGAAGATTTTGATCGTACCTTTATGCTCCTCAACGATCGCTTTTACAATGCTTAAACCCAGCCCCATACTTCCCTTTTCCGCCACTGTTTCATTTGCTGAATAATGAGGTTGAAACAGTTTTGAATATTGAACATCCTCAAAAGGAGGACTAGGATTTTTAAATATAAAATGAATTTTTTCTTCAACCGTCTTCGCCTCAACATTTATTTCTGAATTGGCAAAGCTATATTTAATCGCATTATCCAGGAGGTTAATAAATAATTGACGTAATCTGTCTGCTTGGCCGTATACGAATAAATTTTCTTCAACATCGTATCGAATCCTTCTCTTATATCGTTCTGCCCGAAACGACATTGACTCACAAACATCTTTTAGAATTCCCCCAACATCCACTCTGTCAAACTTTTGATTAATAGAAGAACTCCGTGATATTTCGAGAAGCTTTAGTACCAAATTATGAAGGCGTCGGCTCTCTTCTATGATGTGATTCATTCCCTTATCAAAAAATTTCTGATCGGATTCTCCCTTTTCTTTTATCATTTCAGCATACCCCAGTATGGAGGTTAACGGTGTTTTAAGCTCATGGGTGATATTATCATAAAAGCGTTTTTCCTGTTCATTCAATTCCTTTAACTGATCCCGATCCCTTTCGATTGTAGAGATTTGGTCCTTTATTCTATAAATCATTTCATTAAAATTAATAGCAAGTTGCCCAATTTCATCTTTTCTTTGAAAGTTGATATCGACATCCAAATTCCCTTTCTTAATTTCTGATGATGCCTCCGTCAGCTTTGTCAGAGGAATTGTAATATTTCTGGATAAAATATAAGAAAAAAGGTACGCAATCGCAAATATTGCTAATGCGATATAAAAGATGAAATCCACAATTTCCCCACTCTGCTTGTAAAGAAGACTAAAATCTTTTGAAAAACGGAGTATCCCTACTTTGGTTCCATCAATGACAACTGGATATGAAAAAAGAGCTTCTGCCTTACTTCGATTATAAGTAATATGATAAGCTGTATTTCCATTAAGAGCCTCTTTTAGATCATCATCACTTTTTGCTAAAAATGCTGTTTCATCAGACGATGCTAACAATTCACCATCTACGCTATAAACACTAACATTGCTACCTGTGGAATGAGTTAAATCATTTACCATATCTGTCGCCATATCACTGAAATAAAGTTCATTGCTCTTATAATGATTAATCAGAAACGCTTGTCTTACATAGACAATACTATTTTTTTTCAGATCCACTAAATCTGAAGTAACAACCTTTTGATTGTTTGACCATATCGTCTCTTTTACCGTTTGAGTAAGCACAAGGAAAGAAAGGACAAAAATGACAAAAAAGCCAATGATAAACTTAGCCTTTATCGTTCGAAACATCCTTTATCCCCCCAGCTTCTCAAACTTATATCCAATTCCAAAAACAGTAGTAATCAAATCACCTGCATTTAGCTTTTTACGGAGCCTTTGAATATGGGTATCGACCGTGCGTGTGTCCCCTACGAAATCATATCCCCACACAAGATTTAACAGTTCGGAACGAGAGTAGATTCTTCCACGTGATTCAATTAAAGTCATGAGCAAATCAAACTCTTTAGGCGTCAATTCCACTAATTGCTCATCCTTCTTTACAATCCTTTCCTCTGGAATAATCACAAGGTTTTTAATGCGAATTATTTCGTTTTTTGTATTTCCATAATCGCTTAAATTTGCATGATTTAAACGGCGAAGAATCGTACGAATCCTTGCTACGATTTCCCGAAGATCGAATGGTTTTGTTATATAATCATCAGCACCATATTCCAATCCTAGTACTTTATCCGCGATATCAGATTTGGCCGTAATCATTAGGATTGGTATATTATAATTCTCCGTAACCATTTTACATAAGTCTAGACCACTGCAATCAGGAAGCATCCAATCGAGTAAAAGAAGATCAGGTTTGAACTGCACCAATTTACTCATTCCTTCCGATCCACTTGTTGCAATACACGTTTCAAAACCTTCCGATGTTAGTCGATAAGATAATAAATCCGCAATCGGTTCATCATCTTCAATAATAAGAACCCTTGTTTCGTTCATAAACAGTCACTCATTCCTTTTATCGTATGTATTATTACTTCGCAATTATTTTAAAGCCCTATTGAAAAAATAATTTTGAACTCATTGCATCTGTTGCCTGCTTGGTTTTACACCTTTGTTCATAAAACAGACAAGTCAGAGAGAAAAAGAGCCCCCAAAAATCGACACCGACATACAATAAAGCCTATTTAAAAACATAGATACTCTTTAAATTATTGTAGCACAACAAATTCAGCTGCACTCCATTTCCTCTCTGCTCCTCTATTTAACTCCTACGTACTATTGCAGCTATTTATCGATGAAAAACCTTAATTTCTCTCGCTTTTTTGTTCTGACGAAGGATCGCCTGGGCTCAAGAAATTGCTAGGAGAATGCTTACTTACTGTCTCCTTTACATCAAGCCAAACTAAGTGAACATTATTGTTTCTTCACACCACACGATCATTAAACGCCTCTTGATTATAGTTCATTGCATTTAAATAACCACTTATCCTTGTTTCATTCAAATCTTTTTTGAGCTAAATTTACACCTATCGAATTTTAGCCACTTTTTAATAAAAAAACATTTTTGGCAAACAATAATAGTAAAACATGAAGGGAATTTATCTTATGTTAAATCAAATTATTTTATGGGTGATGTTGATTCTCCCATGGGGATTATTGTTTTTTTTAGATAAACAGCGGGTGAGCCAATTTTTACCGGCAGGGTTATTTTCCTCACTTTTAATCACGATCGTATTTCAAATCTATGAAAGATGGGATATTGTAAACGTAAAAGAAACGATTGTGCCTCTCACAAATGTCCCCCCAGCTACATATGGATTATATATTGTGTTACCGATGTTTTTTTTGTACATCACTTTTGGCTACTTTTGGCTTTACTGGATTCTTAATTTGGTTAGCGATCTAATCTATTGTTTTGTATTCATGGAATTATATGAGAAGTTTGGCATCTTCGATATTAATAAAATAAATTATTTTGGTATATTTCTCATACAACAAGCATTATCCATCCTAATTTACCTTTTTCAAATAGGGTATAATAAGCTTCGAGAACATTAAAGAATTTAAAGAGGCACTTTCCTATTTATTCGGGAAAGTGCCTTAGTTCACAAGCATCGGCGAAAAGACATTCTTAGAGGCTCCTAAATATTCTCTTGTATTAAACCATCAATGATATTTTCTTTTTTGATCTTCCGAATCGAATACAGCATCACCGAGCTCACAATGATAAAAATAGCGATAATGACATAAACAATGTTCATCCATGGCACCATTAATCCGTAGGAAAAGGGGCCTTGTAAGGACCAATGTATAAGCGCCATTACCACTGCACTAATAGGTAGCCCATAAAGCAATGCTTTCACACCATAAAAAATACTTTCATAGTTGATCAACTTATTAAATCCTTTTGGCGTCATTCCAACTGATTTTAACATCGCAAACTCACGTTTACGCAAAGATATACTTGTTGAAATCGTATTAAATATATTGGCTACAGAAATTAATGAAATTAAGGCAATGAAGCCATAAGTGAACACAGATAAAAGCATAATAAACTGTTCCTCTTTCTGTTTCTGCAAAGAAACATTATAGACATAGGTAGTAGTGGAAACCTGAGCCTCTAGCGCCTTCTGTGTCTCCATCGGATCAGAGCTATTTATAAATAAGTTCGTCTGCACTGAATCGGAAACATCCTCCTTTATTATTTGCTCGAGCACCTCTTCTCGGACGATCACTTCTAATGCTCCTACACCTGATGTCATTATTCCCATTGGAACGTGGTCTGTTAACGCTGCAATCTTTATTTGCTGATGGGATGCTTCCTCTTCGCTGTCATCATCCATTACGACCGTATCCAACACTTCCCCTGGTGTCATCTCAATTGCCTTTGTCTCAACAAATTTACCTAAACGATAATCCTGATATTTAATCTGATCAATCACAATAGCGTTAATGGTTGAGTTGTCTTCAAAGTCATTTTTATTAGCGTCGATTTTCTCTACATATCTTTGAAAACTCGAATCATCAAGTCCATATAGATTGATGACAAAATCATACGTATCTCCTTGAGATTGTTCATTCTCCATGATGTCATGAAGCTCTTTTGGCCACGCTTCCTTTTTTATTGGTGCTATTAACTGCATTTTCCTTTGAATGCTATAATCCGTAATTCCCGTCAAACCTGTGAGGGATTGTATTTCCTCGTTGGTCAAATCGTTCTCATTCACTTCCACTTGAATGTCAAAATTGATTCCGTCCTGTGACAATTGGGCAGACTTACTGATATTACTTGTAAAAAAAGAGACCGATAAATACAAAACAATACTAATGACTAAAGAAAATACAGTGGCTTTATATCTTCTTTTATTACGTTTCACATTTTTTAAACCAATTTCTGCTTCAATTCCAAAAATTTTTCTCACTAGCTTTGATGTTTTTACTGTTCTGCCAGATAATTTAATGTCCTGAGTTTGTCGAATCGCATCGATTGCAGCAATTTTTGACGCTTTTCTCGCAGGTAAAAAGGTGGAAATGAATATTGTCAACAGCGAAACCACACATGCAAGCAAGAGCGACAACGGTGTCACGACTACTTCTAATTTCTCGGTAACTCCGAGTGCTCCTTCAATAAAGGAATTAATAAACAAATAGGTGACAGCAATGCCTCCTAATCCTGCAACAATTCCAAGGGGAATACTTATTAAAGCAATGATTGCTCCCTCAAAGAATACGGAATCTCGTTTTTGTTTCCTCGTTGCCCCTACACTAGA
Source organism: Robertmurraya sp. DFI.2.37 (assembly GCF_029211245.1). Taxonomy (NCBI): domain Bacteria; kingdom Bacillati; phylum Bacillota; class Bacilli; order Caryophanales; family Bacillaceae; genus Robertmurraya; species Robertmurraya sp. DFI.2.37. The sequence continues at coordinate 24,141 of NZ_JARGEJ010000040.1, forward strand.
AAGCATTCCTAATTGTCTTGCCCGCTCCGATACACTAATAGCAAAGGCATTATATATGAGAGATACGGAACCGATTACGATTACAACCATAATGATACAGGCAAGGGAATACAATGTTCGTTGCAATTCATCATTATCTGTTACTCCATAAAAACGTAGAAGTTCCTTATTAAATTTAATTGTCTCTATCTTATTTTCACTTGCTACTTGTTCAACGGTTTTATAAAGGGAACGATTGATCTTATCAACGACGACAACAGCATCGACCACATCGTCATTGGCCAGTAAACTCGGTTCGATTAAATTGATAACTGTGTAAGCCGGTGACCAAGTAGATTCCCATATTGGTCTTTTAATGACACCAACAATCGTAAATGTTTGTGAATCCTCAATTTCTAATTGTTCTTTTACCCCGTTCTCATCTTTGGCAAGTGGATCATTTTGCCTCAACTGATCATCGTATCCTTCTACAACCCTCTTCCCATAATCGAGAGTGACTTGTTGACCAATCCTGTAATTTACACCAGCATCATTTTTAATTTCCTCTGAAATAACGATCTCATTAGCAGCTTGTGGAAGCCGCCCTTCACTTAACTCAATTGGAAATTGCTCAAATCCTGGCTCACTAAGTTCCTTTACAAACAAATATGGTTTATTCTTATTTTGGGAATTTGCTAACTTTGCATAGCCACGATCTCTTGAAACGACTAGCTTGCTCGTCGATTCTTCCTTTGCGATCGTCTCCAGTTGCCCTTTTGTTACATCTGAATATTGAACATGCCATTCACCATTAGAAGCGATCGATTGCCTTTTCATTAAATCAAGAAAGGAAACTGCTAAAGTCGAAACCGCCATGATCATGGCAACGGAAATAATAACTCCGATAATCGTTATAAGAGTTCTTCTTCTATTCTTGCGTAAATGTCTAATCGTTAGTTTATTAACAATATTCATGGACGGAGCACCTCATCTTTGGCAATCCTACCATCCTCAATCGAAATAACACGGTCAGCCTGTAAAGCAATACGTTCATCATGGGTGATAACGATGAGTGTTTGATTAAAAGTTTTATTAAACATTTTTAGCAATTCCATAATTTCGCTGCTATTTTTACTATCCAAATTTCCTGTCGGTTCGTCAGCCAAGATAATAGCCGGATTGCTGATCAGTGCCCGTCCGATCGAAACACGCTGCTGTTGACCACCAGATAATTGATTCGGCAAATGGCTTAAGCGCTCTTTCAAGCCAAGAATTCTCACAATCTCATCTAATTGTTTGCCATCTACCTTATGCCCATCCAGCAACACCGGTAATGTTATATTTTCTTCAACCGTTAAGATCGGAATAAGATTATAAAATTGGTAAATTAAGCCGATTTGTCTTCTTCTAAAAATAGCTAATTGTGTTTCGTCCAGCTCATAAATATTTGTATTATCGATAAAAACATTCCCGCTTGTCGGTCGATCAACTCCGCCTAATAAATGAAGCAAAGTGGATTTCCCTGAACCGGAAGGACCGATGATCACAACGAATTCTCCTTTTTTTACAGAAAACGATACCCGATCCAACGCTTTTACCTCTGTAATCCCTTTTCCATACACTTTAGACAGATCTTCTATTTTTAAAATATCCATGCAAAAAACCTCCACCATTTGTCATTGCTATTTAGTATATCTGTCTAAAATGACTTTTCAGTGACTATAAAATGACAATATAGTCATTTAAATACTAACTTAAATCACCTGTTTATAAAATTTAATTTGGAAAGTGGTTCCCTTATCAACTTCACTTCTCACCTCGATATCTCCTTGCTGGTTGGTGATGATACTGTAAGATAAGGCAAGCCCTATTCCAACGCTATCCTCTCCCGCATTTTTTCCTTTATAAAATCGTTTAAAAATATTGATCAAATCCTCTTTGTCGATTCCTTTGCCATCATCCTGAATCGTAATCTCTGTATAAAGTGGATTTTCTGAAAAAGAAATAGCAATATAGCCACCTTCATCGGTATGCTCTACACAATTTTTCAAAATATTGATCAACGCTTCTACCGTCCAATTAAGATCACCGATAAAGATCGCATTATCATCCCCTGATATTTTTAAAGACTGCCGTTTAATATCGATGGGAATTAAAATGGACTCGACAGCTCTCTTAACTAATGAGTGTACGGGAATTCTATCCTTTTTAAATAGAACTGTGCCTGCATCAATTTTTGACAATTTTAACAAAGAGGAAACGAGCCACTCAATTCGTTCTAATTGCATACGCATATTTCTTGTGAACTCAGCTCTTTTGTCTTCATCTAATGTGGGATCACTTATTAAATCAGACATAACGATCATCGACGTAAGCGGTGTTTTTAACTGGTGCGATATATCTGAAATTGCATCCGTTAACCGCAGCTTATCTTTTTGCAATAAGGAGCTTTGTTCAGATAGCATGAATGTCACTTTATAAAGATCATTTTTTAATATACTTAACTCCCCTTCATCATTATCACGAACGTCAAGGCTATAATCTCCACTTATAATTTTTCTAATCGAACTAGAGAGCTTTTTTAATTCAGAATAATGCCATCTTGTAAAATAGAATGAGACAATGATTAAAATGACAGAAATGCTCGTCACTGCAATAGCAACTTCTAGCGAAAAGAAGATTGCAGTCATTATTGCCGCAATAACAGTGATCATAGATTGTACGAGCATGAAAAAACGGATTTCACGATTGCGAAGCATTCCCTATTCACCAACCTTATAGCCTATACCTCTTACGGTTTTTATGATTGTTGGGCTTTGCGGATCATCTTCCAGCTTTTCTCTTAAGCGTTTTATGTAAACTGTTAACGTATTATCATTGACAAAATCACCAGCGACATCCCATATTCGTTCTAAAAGCTGGACTCTTGTCAAAACTTGTCCAAGGTGATTAGCAAAAATTAATAGTAATTTATATTCCAATGCCGTTAAAAGAACCTCCTCCCCATTTTTCCAAACCGTTCCTTCCAACGTATTAATGCCGATATTTCCGATTTCAATGACCGTTTTGGGCTGCGTTTGCAGATGTAGGTCATATCTTCTAAGAACAGATTTAATTCGAGATATAAGCTCACGAATTCGGAAAGGCTTCGTAATATAGTCATCAGCCCCCATATCAAGCCCCATTACAACATTGACCTCGTCATCGAATGCAGTTAAAAAAATAACGGGCTTATCACTGTGTTTTTTAACAATTTGGCATAGCTCATAACCACTACCGTCTGGAAGGGATAAATCAAACAAACACAAATCAACTTCATTTAATCCCTTTGTTAAAAAGCTTTCAGCTGATTTAGCATCGTGATACAGCACTGTTTCAAACCCATCCTTCTGCAGGGAGTACTCTAAGCCAGCAGCAATCGTCCTATCATCCTCAACTAATAAAATTTTCATTCTAGCACGTCCTTACACGGGATTCTTATGTTTATCATATTTTATTGCTACTTAAGCGTCAAAGGCTTACGTAAGTGATTCTAACTCACAATTGTACAAAACACGAAAAGAACTTCATTTGCATAACATGCCTAAGAGTTTTCAAATGTGAAAAAAGAGGTGAAAACAATATGGCGGCCTACTTAGATTACACATCACCAACCTTACAGTACACTTTTGACGTCAATAAAAGCACATTATTCAAAAAGGATAATGACAACCTCATTAATATATTAGGCATACATCAGCTCAATACATTGGAAAATACATCCTTGCTCGATATATTTTTAAGTGCTAATAATGTCATTGAACCACATTATCATCAAAATGCAGCCGAGCTTGTTTACTGTATATCCGGAGCAGCGATCGTCTCCATTCTTAACCCCTTCACAAAGCAAATTCAAAATTATCCAATAAAACCTGGTCAAGTCGCAAATGTTCCACAAGCATGGTGGCACTATGAGGTGGCAACAACAGATCATACCCATTTACTTGCCATCTTTAATGCCCCTACTCCCGAGGTGATCCTAGGCTCTGATCTGCTCAAATTCACTCCAGCAAATATCGTTGCCCATACGTATTGCATCGATGAACAAAGCTGGATTAAGACCGTTCAACCGGTGCAGCCAAGCACATATATTGGTCCATATAAAAACTGCCATAAAAACAAGAAAAAAAAGACACGAACCGAACCGTTGATCCATCCTTATGCCCATCAACAACCTGAACATCGCATTTAGAATAAACACGCTATCGTTCCCGTCTAACTATTATGCTGAAGCCCCTTTTCCTGAATCATTAATTTAGTTTGCTAAATCTCTTTTTGCCATGTTATCATTACCTTCGGGCAAATTTTACGAAAGTAAGAGACGCAAAGCCACGGGCCTAAGACTTAATGGTTATGGTAGCCGGGTTGCAAAAAAGATTCTATTATTGACAGAAACACTTTTTTCGCTAATTTGCCTTATTTAATAGCGAAAGGTGAAGAAAATGTGTAAAACTGTATTAATTGCTGATGACTCCAAATTTTCTCGAAATTTGATTAGGGGTCTTGTTAGCGAAAATGGCTTCAAGGTAATTGCTGAAGCTGCTGACGGAAGGAGCGCTGTTACTACCTATCAGAAAAAACGCGCAGACATTGTTTTGCTAGACTTAACCATGCCTATATTGAATGGGTTAGATGCATTGCGGGAAATTATTCATTATGATCCGAGTGCAAAGGTCATTATTTATTCAGCAATGGGACAAAAAAGACTCATTATCGAAGCTTTAAAGCTCGGTGCTAAGGATTTTGTCGTTAAACCTCATTTCTCCGAACTGATTCCGGTAATGAGAAAATTATTTTGGTAAAGTTTCCAGCATTCCCTAACATATAAAAAAGCACGAGGAAATTCATTCCAAGTGCTTTTTGTTTGTTATAGTTTAAATTTTAGAAACTTCTAAATAAAGAATTTGATGCCCCTCTTTACTTTGGACTTTAAAATTATAGCCATTGTATTCAATTTCTGAACCAATCTCAGCATCAATGTTCTGCGTTAAAAACCAGCCGCCAATTGTATCAACCTCATCATGGGGCAGATAAATGTCTAATAAATCACTTACATCTTCAATCAAGACGCGTGATTTCAAAATATAATGGTTATCACTTAATTTTCTGATGTCTGGAATTTCGTCGTAATCGAATTCATCCCTTATCTCGCCAACAATTTCTTCTAAAATATCCTCAACGGTTACTAACCCCGAAGTCCCCCCGTATTCATCCATCAAAATAGCAATATGAATTCGTTCCTTCTGCATTTTTACGAGTAAATCATGAATGGGAATCGTTTCGATAACACGAATAACTGGGTTGATAAAATCATCAATCCGAAATTTTTCTTCTGTTCTTTGCTGATGCAAAGTAGCTGTTAAAAATTCCTTCACATTAATGATTCCAACAATATTATCCTTATCTCCATCCACAACTGGATATCGCGTATAGTTCTCTTTTTTAATCGTATTGATCATTTCTTCCAGTGTGCTGTCAATAGATAAAGAAACAATATCGGTTCTCGGGACCATAATTTCTTTAGCAATTCTTTCGTCAAATTCAAAAATATTATTCATGTATTTTAACTCATTCTTATTGATTTCCCCGCTCTTATAACTTTCGGATAACAAAATGCGAAGTTCCTCCTCAGAATGAGCAACCTCATGCTCAGAAGCTGGCTTAAAACCAAATAATCCTACCAGTACTCGTGCCGAGCCATTTAAGAACCAAATGAATGGAAACATGATTTTATAGAACCAAATAATAGGAACCGCAAATAAAAGTGTGACAGCTTCTGCTTTTTGAATAGCAACTGTTTTAGGCGCCAATTCCCCAATAACAACATGTAAAAAAGTAACTAAAGCAAAAGCGATTGCAAATGATAATATTTGGGTAAGAGATTGATTTAAATGAAAATATTCAAAAAGCGGATGTAATAATTTCTCAACAGTCGGCTCACCCAACCACCCTAAACCTAATGCAGTTATCGTGATCCCCAATTGACATGCTGACAAATATTCATCAAGATGCGTTACCACTTTTTTAGCCGAAACGGCCCCTTTTTTCCCTTCTGAAATCAGCTGTTCTATTCGTGAAACACGGACCTTTACAATTGCGAATTCAGTTGCAACAAAAAATGCGGTTAAAGCGATTAATAAAACAATTAAAAATAAATTAATGGTCGTCAATCATCAGTCTTACACAAAAGTAAGACGTACACCTCCTAGTAAGTTCGTTTGCTTGCTTTGTTCATCTGGTCCAATTCAGCTAAGGAGCAACAACAATGCTGTATCAAAGACAAAGTCTCAGAAGAAATATTCTTTTTTATGTTCTTCTTTTTCTTGTCATCTGTCTGCTCAAGTTGAGATACAATCTCTGCAACCTCTTTTTCTAACCCGCGCATTTTTAAACGGATTTCAAATACATCAATTTCTTCAGAGAATTTTTCGATAATCTCTTTTTAATTTCGTCGAGCGTCATACCTACAGCTTTCCGCTTCTCAATAAAATGTATTCTTTCGATCGATGAATCATCATAATAGCAATAGTTTGAAGAGGAACGTTCTGCTTTTAACAAACCTAAACGTGTATAGTAATCTATTGTTCTTTTAGTAACATTAGATTTTTCTGCTAATTCACCAATTTTCAGCTTCTCAGCCCCAATTTTTTCACCTCTAACTATAACGTTGTGGTTTTATTATAAGTATATTTTGTTCTCAGAGCAAATATATCCTTAAAAAAGTTCTTCTACGGCTTTAATTTTTTTAAAAGCTAGAGAATGCCATTCTTCATACACCGAATCCTCTCATATTTCACGAACTGTTTATTTATATCGTTTTGTTCGTTTCACCATTTTGAGCTGCTAGCAATTCCGTTCACTATAAAAGGAGCACCTACTAAAAAAGTAAGTGCTCCTGTGCTTGCAAGTTACAAGCTGAACATTCCCCCAGCTCGTCTACATCTTGGATTATTAACATCACTTCCGCAATCGTAATTTTCCTCTACCACTTCATTTACCTGTCTTTGCGTAACAGGATAGAAATTCTCATTTCTTACGACTGTTCGGTTAACGTTAATAATTTCAGTAGGGTGAATTCGTCTAACCGTGCGCTGAGTTGTATGCACCTTTACAATTGTTTCTGTTGGTGAAACAATTGTTTTATCACCCTGAACATTTCCATGTGAATTCTCGCATCCACATTTTTTTCTACTCATAGCATTTCCCTCCTTTCTATTTCTATTTGTCTTACGCTACATCATATGTAAAAGGGAGAAGTTTCTCCTTAGTTAGATTTATTATTTTTCGATAATTGATGAGAGCGCCTTAAAGCATAAAATACTAAAAAGAAGTTCTGTTAAAAAATATATAAAACTTCATATCGATGTATCATACGTTTAACTTATCGAAAGTGCCAAATAACATAGTGGCATTATGCGATAATGTCATAACAAGATTTGACTCTGAAGCAAAATAAATCTTCACATTAGCAAAAAAAGGATAATCGCTTACTATACCGCAATAGTGGAAGAATATCTTTAATAGAAATCACCTGTCTATATCATGAACTATTACATGATGGAAAAAACTAGTTTTTTTTAAAAAAAGAATTTGAGAAAGTAATGTTTTAAGAGAACCAGCCACTCCCGCAAATTTAGACTAAATTCACCTCCAAGCTCAGTTGAAAAAGCAACAGTTTTGAGATATTGCCAGGCTTTTAGCAATCAAAGTAGCTGAACATGGTGATGTGTTCAACTAACATTAGCAAAGTATTGGCCGCGATATTAACTTATGATGAATAAAAAGTTTTGAAAAGGACATTTTGGCATAGAGCTGAAAACAAAATAAGGAACATGGACGGCTAAAACTCCCTCCAAGCCCTCCTTCAAGAGCAGCAACGACTTGCCATTCATCAATTATTACGTATTTATTCATAGTTTGTTCATATTTACCAGCTACAATAAAAAATAAGAAAAGCTTGCCTTTTCATTTACCCTCATAGTATTCCTTTCAAATATCCGGTCAATGGCTGGATATTTTTCTTTTTCTTAAAATCACTCTTCATCCTCCATCAACAAAAAAAGCTACCGAAGCATATGTTATAAAGAATCAAGACTTGAGGAGTGAGGAGTGGCGTGAACAAAACAGAAAAAGAACAAGTGCCCATATTATTGGAAGAAGAGAGAGAGCGAAGAATTTTAAAACTAAGGCAGCAAGTTGTCGCCAATGTTTGGATTCAAGCATTTGCAGGATTAGCGGAGGCAGCGGCAGTAACAAAATTATTCTATTTAGAGGAGCAAGTACCAGGCTCCCTTGAAATCGTTCACGGAGTATGGATTCAAGTAATCGGTACACTATTGGAAGCGATCGGTCTCTCTGAACAGCTATTGACAGAGGATGAATCAGTATTTTTTTACGGTCAAAGACATGCTGTCACCGGGGATTGGATCCAATCAATTGGTGGGATTGTTGAAGCCATTGGTGGAGAAAGAGTTTTACAAGATGCGATGCGCAAAAGCCTTGATGGACTCACCCCTTAAATCAGTTAAGATTGCCCCGATTTCTGAAAAATCGGGGCCTTGCAGCTACTTGGAAAAATTTGTTTGTAATTGTTGAAAGATTTTCTTGAGCACCCCTTTCTTTTTAACCGGCAGATCGCGTATTTCTTCCATATAAAATTGGATATTGTTTTTCCCTTTGCTTTTCGCATAATACATTGCCTTATCTGCATTGTTTAATAATGTTTCCTCATCCTCCCCATCCTCTGGATACATGGCAATCCCTATGCTAGGTGTCACTTTTGGTTGTTTATCTCCTAGCAAATAAGGAAAGGAAACATTTGTCAATACCCTCTGAGCGATATCTTGAATATCCTCTCTTTTTGTTTCTTCAAATAAAATGATAAACTCATCACCACCTAGCCGAGCAATGAAATCCTCATCTCGCACTGAATTTTTTAATCGAATTGCGACCTCCTTTAATAACAAATCTCCCGTTTCATGCCCCATCGTATCGTTTACTTTTTTAAATCCATCTAAATCAATAAACATTACAGCTAATGGATGGGAGAGCCGCCTTGAGCGGGAAAGCGCCTTTTTTAAATGCCGTTCTAACAGTGTTCTATTTGCTAAATCAGTTAATTCATCGAAAAACGCGAGTTGTTTTAATTTCATCTCAAGCATTTTTCTTTCAGTTATATCAATAATTTCGCCTGTAATACTGATTACATGACCAAAATTATTTTTTATCGGTGTCCCTCGATAAATAATCCAGCGCATTTCCCCATCCGGTCGGATAATACGAAGCTCAGTCGAAGTCGCCGTTCCGGTGGTCAGTTGGCCAATTTTTCTTTCAATTTCTTCTATATCCTCCGGATGAACAATTAGTTTCCATAAATTTAGATCCTCTCTAATCTCACGATATGGATAGCCATATATATGCTCAATTCCTTTAGAAATATAAAAATCCCCTGTCTCTGTACTATAAGAAAACACTGCGATATCATTAACTGTATCGAGTGCAACTTCAATCAGCCGCCTTTCTTCGTTAATTGTTTCCAGTTCTTTTTTTGTTAATTCGTATAAAGCCGCTTTTTTACTTGTTTTTTGATAAAGATGGGCAAACGACCAAATGCTGATCGCACCAACCAATATAATCATCACAGTAATAGCTTGTAGCGAATTTACTAATATATAATTATGGGCAAGCAAAACGATTGTAAACAGTAATATGGCGGTAATCTTGACAACATTCGAGCGGTTCATAATGTTCTCCTTTAAAGTCTGCTTATTTAGCGAATTTTGTCGTTTTATTGGGAACGGTCCACAATCGTTATCGTACCACTCGCCTTGTTATAAGACAAATTTAAATTAACTGTTAATTGTTAGCTTCAGAAAGCATATTTTTTTGAGCAATGAATAAGGGAATTTCAATACTATTAAGACTCACAGCGCATATAACGTTCCAAATGGACAATGTCTCAGGAAAAGTTAGTCCAACGATGGACTACTTTCTCTGAGCGCATATGGCGAAATCAAAAAAAAAGTGAGCCTCCAAATAGAAGGACTCACCTTATTCGTCATTCTTTCTCCTCTTCGACTTTTAATTCGATTTTTTTACAGCCAACATAGAGGCAAGAATAGATTTCTAAGCCTTCTTTTGCCTTCGCCAGCCCTTTTACATACGGTTTAACCAAATCCTTGAAATCCTCTCTAACTCCTTCCTCTTCCAAAATACCATATACGTATAGCTTTTTCTCATCAAATAAAAAAGCGATATTTCCCACTGCCTTATTTGCCGAATTAACTATATTCAACACTTGAAACTCTGCTGTCATCACTTCAGGTGAAAAATATATTTGCACAGTATCATCTCCTTTGCCATATCAATGAAAGGGTAGAGGCGAAAAGAAACAGCTATTCAAAGTGAAAGACTTACTAAACCATTCATTCCACTACTTAAGTAAACTGCCATTTTTCAAACAGTGAATCATGATCGTTCTCTTCTGACGTTTTCTTTTTTTGGACATGAATAAAGATAAGTGATAATAGGGCGACTAAAAAAGTTAATGCTGCTGTCGTTAAAAACATCCCTGTTCGAGACCATTCCATTAAAGTACTATATACCGGCGGTCCAATCGCAACTCCTAAAAAGCGCACAGATCCGTATAAAGAGGTAACAAAGCCTCGCTTATCTGTTGAAACAGAGCCTGTAATAAAGCTATTTATACAAGGAAGAACTAAACCCGTTCCAATACTACTAATGACAAGCACCGAGAAAAAAGGTATTAATTTTTCGAAAAAGACGAGTGTGGAAAAAGATATCGTCATAAGGAGAAGGCCTAACACGATAAGTGCTTTCATCAATCTCATTTTTTTGCCAATTTTGCTTCCAGTTATATAAGAAGTAGTTGTCATAAATAGGAGGGGAATTGCTAGAATCCCTCCTTTTAACACACCATCAATGTGGTGTTCTTTCTCCAAAATATCAGAAATATAAAACAGAATACCGAATAAAGTGAATAAGCAGGTCGCACCTGTTAAATAGGCAACGAACAACCAACGTCCTTCTGTTTTAAAAACGGATACAAGCCCTTTAACATATTTTCCGACAGGAGGAGGCTCTTTGTGTGCCTTTTTTTCTTTTATAAAGAAGAAGGTTAAAAGTACCGAGATTAAACAAAATACAGGAAAAGCAAAAAAAGCTGCATACCAAAACACTAGTGCAAAGAGTGAGCCTATAATCGGACTTATCACTTTGCCAAATCCGTTCGACGCTTCGACAAGACCAAGTACTTTACTTTGCTCCCCACCTTTAAATAAATCTCCGGTCAGTGCCATCGCAATTGGGGCTGTTCCAGCAGCTCCAAGGCCTTGCATGATTCTCCCAGCTATAATCCATGTATAAGCATTTGAAAACCAAGCTGCCGCAATTCCTGCGAGCAGTCCACCACTCCCATAAAGAATAAGAGCAGGAATGATAATAGCCTTACGCGAAAAGCGATCCGAAAGATATCCTAATACAGGGATAGAAATCGCCGCCGCAATGGAAAACACAGAAATGATCAGACTTACTTTAAATTGCGAAATATCCAACTCTGTTTTCATCTTTGGAAGAATTGGAATCAGCATCGAATTTCCCAAAACAAGAATGAGCGGAATTGAGCCTATTGCAAAAATTGTCATTCCTTTAAGTTTTTGCTTTACCAATGCTCAAACACCCCCTTAGATGAAAATCAAGATTTTTGCTAGTACACTTCTTTATTGTTTGAATGAAAATAAAAGTTTATACACTCACTCACAAGCCTAAATCCAGCCAAAAGAGCCCAATATATACACATTCACCCAGTTTTTGAATAGGCTAATTTTACAAGTGAAGATTGTGATGATGTTGTACCTATATACAGTTATCACGAATTTTCTGTAATTTAATTATCAAGGCAGCGTTCAAAAAATGAGGAGGAACGATCCGTATGGATTTTTTGCAATTACCATCAAGAACAAAAGGAACTAGAAGCTTTGGGCTTACTTCGGTCGTTGATTTTGGAACGCCCATTGGTCAATTACAACATATCCTCGAGGACTATCATCAGCTAATTGATATTGCTAAATTAGGTATCGGTACTGCTTATGTCTTTCCTAATCTGAAAGAGAAAATAAAGCTTTACCAAGACTATAATATTAAAACTTATTGTGGAGGAACGTTATTTGAGAAATGTTATCAGCAAAATAAAATAACTGAATATCTGGACTGGCTTAAAGAACTAAATATCGAATGGGTTGAAGTTTCGAATGGCACATTAAATATCCCCCTTCATGAACGGTTGCAAATCATTTCTATCATAAAGAAAGATTTCCATGTGATTGCCGAGGTAGGCTCAAAAGATTCTTTTAATGAAATGCCGATTTGTGACTGGAAAACAGAAATCAATTCATTGCTTCATGCAGGTTGTGAATATGTGATTACGGAAGGAAGGGATTCTGGTACTGCTGGAATTTACGATAATAATGGCTCCATTAAAGCAGAACTCATCTTTGAACTGATCGAGGATATTGATTGGAAAAAAGTGATCTTTGAAGCACCATCACCCAAACATCAAATGTTCTTTATCAATTGTATTGGCTCTAACGTTAATTTAGGAAATGTAAAAATTTCAGATGTTTTAATATTGGAGACTCAACGACGTGGCTTAAGAAGTGAAACTTTTAACTTGGAGGAACAAGAATGGACATTACCGTTATAAGACACCTTCCAACTGAATGGAATATCAAGCAAAAATTACAAGGAAAAAGAGATATTCCCATTCTTTCTCTCACAGAAAAACAGCATCTGAATATTGCTAAAAACACGAATCTTTTAATGGGAAAGTCTTTTGATCATGTTCTTTGCAGCAGCCTCCTAAGAACGAAGCAAACAGCAGAACGATACGGCTATACCGCCGTGCAAGATGCCCTGTTAGATGAATTGGACTTTGGACCGTTTGAAGGACGTCCAAAAGAAGACCTGCTCTGCGAATTCGGTGAGCTTTGGATTGAACATCCGCAAAAAATCGTACTTGGCGAGAGTCTTTCTAATCTAGAAAAACGAATCATCTCTTTTTTAAACAAGTACAATAACGCTGCCCATTTACTCGTATTTGGTCACGGTTCCTGGATACGCGCATTAAGCTCTTATCATCGATTTGGTCACATCAATGCGATGAATAAAATGACAGTAAACAATAACGAATGCATTTCACTTGAATTTATCACAGTTGAAATTTAGAAATGGAGTGATTTTTTTGTCTGCCCTGTTAACCTATGATAATTGGAGTGACCCAATATTTGATGAACGGTCAGATTACTTAGAAGTGTTAAAATGGGCCTATCGGGAATATAAAAATGAAATTATCTACGCTTGCAGCTTCGGAGCAGAAGGAATCGTTCTCATTGATCTCATTCATAAAGTTAACAAAGAAGGCAAAATTACCTTTCTCGATACAGGGCTCCATTTTAATGAAACATATGACTTGATTGAAAAGATAAAAAAACGTTACCCGTCATTACAAATAGAAATGCTCCAACCTGAGCTTTCGTTGGATCAGCAAGTAGAACTACATGGCGAAGAACTATGGAAACACAATCCAAATCTATGCTGTCACATCAGAAAAGTCCTTCCTCTACAAACCGCCCTGAAAGAGGCAAAAGCTTGGATTTCAGGCTTAAGACGTGACCAATCCCCAACTAGAAGCAACACGCAATACGTCAACAAAGATGAGAAATTTAAGAAAATAAAAATTTGCCCTCTTATCCATTGGACATGGAACGATGTTATCACATATATAAAATTAAACAAGCTTCCATACAATCCATTGCACGATCAAGGATATGCCAGCATCGGATGTGCACCATGCACGCAGCCAGGAAACTTCCGCGATGGCCGATGGGCAGGCCAAACAAAAACAGAATGTGGATTGCATATTGCAGAAAACAAATAAACTCCTAAAAATGATGGAAAGAGGGTGTCCAAAACATGCTTTACCTTTTCGGACACCCTCACACTATGCGAATGCAGACAGTACAATTATTGATCCCCAAGTTTAAGTTTTTACTCTTATGTGATTCACTTAAACCCTTCATACGGAATAACACTCCTCAATTTTACTATGCGGTTGTCCACTTAAACCCTTGAGGTGGACAGACCATCCGATAAACAGGTTATTGTTCTGCTATTTTCTTCTCCAACTAGGTGTTAAAAATGTAGTGGAATAAATCTTTAATTGATAGATTAAATCGATCACATTTGTGGAAATAAGTTGACAAATGACGGCAAAGAAAACAATTTTATAATCGATCACAAAAGAAGTTAAGAGAAAGATCAATAAGTTAATTCCCATCATGACTTTCCCAGGACTCCAATTTTTATATGTAGCAATCATCAATGCTGGAATCACCATTCCTCCGCTAGAAGCACCTGTGCGAATAAGGATTCCAACACCAACTCCAAAAAGGACACTGCCTACAGCAATATCAAGTAAAATATGAGTATGAGGAATATTGTTGAATGTTGTGGAAATTAATGTGACAGTTGTCGAGGTTGCTGCGACCGCAAGAATCGTTCGGAATGTCCACGTATAGCCGAAATACTTTAAAGCAAAGACGAGAAATACAACATTGGCTAACCACAAGGAAAATCCTAAAGGTAAGTGGAACCAGTGATTAACAAGAATCGCTATACCAGCAGCACCACCAGAAGGAATGGAATGTGGAAACAAAAAAATAGACATCGCCATTCCTTGCATGATCGCGCCAAGTAATAGGAAGGAATAAATCAAAATAATTTTTTTCATACTTTTTAATCGAAAGGCTCACTTATATTTTCGTATAACCCGTTCATTGCATTCCCTCCTATTGGACATCTCCCCTTGTCCATTTTATGCCTCAGAAAAAGAAATTATGTTCATTTTCCTGATTGAACGGAATCATGTCATTTTTTACGCCTTAGCTTCTGGCTTTTTACGTGGCTTAGGTTTATGATACAATCCTAATTCTTTTTTCTCTTTTGTTAATGATTTGAACAAAGATAGCATCATCAAAAGCATTATAAAGGAGAACGGAAATGCAGCAGCAATTAAAGCATTTTGTAATGCCTGTAAACCACCACTATATAAAAGGATAAGAGCCACGGTTGACTGAGCAATCCCCCATGTATACTTCACTCTTGTTGGTGGAGTCAGCGATCCGTATGTCGTTTGCATACCGAGTACAAATGTTGCGGAATCCGCCGATGTTATAAAAAACGTACTTACAAGTAAAAGCGCTACAATAGAAAGGACCATTGACCAAGGAAATTGACTAAAAACAGCAAACAGAACCTCCTCTGTTGCATATTGCGTTAAATCTAATGCACCAGATGCTTGAATGAAAATGGAGGAATTTCCAAATACAGCAAACCAAAAAAAGCTAACAAGTGCTGGAAGTAACAGCACACCAATAATAAACTCACGGATGGTTCGTCCTTTTGAAACACGGGCGATAAAAATTCCTACAAATGGTGACCAAGAAATCCACCAAGCCCAGTAAAAAATGGTCCAGCCATTAATCCATGAGCGATGCTCTTCATCTAAAGGAGCAATGCGAAAGCTCATTTGAACAATATTTTGAATATATCCTCCGATCGTATCTGTAAACATATCTAATATTAGAATCGTCGGACCGACAACGAACATTAAAATTAGCAATGCAACAGCAAAAATCATATTGATATTGCTTAAATATTTAATCCCTTTCCCCAATCCCGTTCCTGCGGAGACCATAAATAAGACCGTAACGATTAAGATAATAATAAACTGAGTAATAAAATTTGATGGGATTCCAAATAAATACGAAAGGCCTCCATTAATTTGGGCCGCTCCAAACCCTAAAGTTGTCGCTACACCAACTACTGTTGCAAAAACAGCTAAGACATCGACAATCGTTCCCAAAACCCCGTCCATCCACTTTCCTAAAATCGGCTTAAGGGTAGATGAAATAAGTCCAGGTTCTCCTTTTCTAAATTGAAAATAGGCAAGTGCCAAGGCCACTAAAGCGTAAATTGCCCAAGCATGAATCCCCCAGTGAAAAAAGGTATAGCGCATCGCTTCCTTATGTGCAATATTTGTTCCACCCTCGGCTAAAGGCGGATCAATGTAATGAGACAGCGGTTCAGCTGCTCCCCAAAAAACAAGGCCTATCCCCATTCCAGCACTAAATAGCATTGCAAACCATGATGGCGTAGAGAATTCCGTTTTTTCATCTGGCTTGCCCAGTTTTATCGCCCCTACTGGACTAAAAATAAGAAATAAACAAAAAACGACGATAATTGTAACTAAGATTAAGTAATACCACCCGAAAGCCGTTGTTAAAAATTGTTGTACATTGCCCGTCGCTTCCTCAAACGTTTTAGGAGCTGTTGCTCCAAATATAACAGCTGCAAGTACGAGGGCTAATGAGATCCAGAATACATTTGATATTTTTTTCATTATTACTCCCTTCTCCCTTTTAACTCATAATGATTAATAAGAAAAGTCAAAGTTATTTTTTCTTAGAACTAAGAGATTTATGTAGAGATGCCCCATGATATTTCGATGCACAAAATAGAACAACATCAATAATTGTTATTTTAGAATAATTATTACTATTCCTCAATGAAGACAGCCCAATTTACGAAATAAGTATGAATCTTGAATGGTGAAAATTTCCCAACAAAAATAAAAGGGTCTATCCCTCTACTAAAGGATAGACCCAATAGTTATTATCAATTAAAAGTTTGCAACTCTTCTTACATGTCCTTTAAAGGTATTTTTATAGTATCCAGAGTTCATGTTAGCAATCGCTACACCTGTTGAAGATTGCGAACCGATGAATTTTCCACCGCCAAGATAAATCCCAACATGTCCATCTTTTTTATAAGTGTCGAAAAATACTAAGTCACCAGGACGAGCTTCACTATACGATACTTTAGTACCTTGGTTTCTTAAAGTACTTGTGCTTGAACCAATGCTAATACCAGCTTGTCTAAATGCCCAACTCACAAAACCAGAACAATCGAATCTTCCATTTGCTACATCATATGCTGTTCTTCCGCCACCAAATACATAAACAGAATTTCCTATGTATTTATATCCAGCTTGTAAAATGGTATTAAGACTACCATCATTTGCTGGTGGTGTATAAGCTACTTTTGAACCCCCGCTTGAGGAGTTAGAAGCACTTGAGTTGCTATTACTAGTTTGCGCTTGTGCTCTCAATGCTCTCTCTGCTTCTAATTGCGCTTGACGTCTTGCTTCTTCTTCTTGACGAGCTTTTTCTTCAAGCTCATCCAACTTTGCAAGATTTCCTTTCTGCGCTTCTTCTAATGAGTTTTTCAATTGGTCATTTTCTTTCTTTTGCTCAAGCATTTGAGCCTTCATGCCTTCTAGCTCTTCTTTTTTATCAGTTAATTCTGCAAGCTTTTGATCAACCTCTGCTTGCTTTTCCTCAACTGCTGCTTTGTCCAATTCATGCTGCTTAATTAAATCACTATCCGCATTTGCAATTTGCGTAACGGCAAATACGCGATCAATAAAATCACTAAAATTTTCAGAACCTAAAAGCACTTCTATGTATCCAACTTTACCGCCAGATTCTTGGAAAGACTGAGCGCGCTTTGCCAGCACTTCAGTTCTTTTTTCAATCGTATCGTTTAATACTGCGATCTCTTCTTTTAATTTTTTAATTTCTTCTTGAGTAACAGCAATTTCTTTTTCTGTCGTTGCGATTAATTTGTTATTATCTTCAATCGCTTCATTCATTTTTTGAATCTTTTTTTCTAATGCCGCTATTTTATTTTCTGTTTCATCGATTTTTTGTTCTACTTGTTGAATTTGTGAAGAATAGTCCGCACTCACAGACGGGATAGTAACTAAACTCCCTACTCCCAAGATGATAGTGGTATTCAGAGCTACAAGTTTCTTTTTCATCATTCTTATTTCCTCCGACCTTCATGTTTTCGACAAGTTTTTAAATTATGTATTTAATACAAACTCTATCAAACTACAAGTTTTTTAATTTTAAACTCAACATTCCTAATAATGACAAAATACATCTAAAACTAACAATTTTCTACTCCCCTAGTACTATAGCAGTCTATCATAACAACAAGGTTATAATCATATTACAGTTATGTTTCAATTTTATAGTACCAGGTACTATTTTTTTATACAAAAACTAGGATAATAGTATGATCCACCTTAGATTTCCCCCGTCTAAATAACTAGATGGAAACTCTCTATTATGTTCTCAATTTTTCCCTTAACAAAAAATATGTCAGAAAAAGTACTTCTGAAGTCTTCGTTAAACAATACAATATAATAGATAAAACGACTTTTCCTATCTTATTGCTGAAGATCTTGCAACCAAGTAACACTCTCATAAGAGTACTAGCCTCAAACAACCAAAAAGAGACCGTCCCAATAGGACGGTCTCACATCGTTATATTTATTCATCGATTGACGTTTTAGCTTCTTTGTCAGAACTATTATATTCATACATAGAACGGTCGATTGGCGTAAATTCTGCTGGAGTGTAAAAGCGTAATAAATCGCCATTGACTACTTTATCTGAAAGATGCAGTTTATATTCTACAACTTCCTGTAATTGTTGCGCCTTTTCCATTTGTTCTTCGTCAATTAATTCACCTGTCTCAGAGTTATAGAACTTTCCTCCAACAGATGAAATGGTTGGGCTGACAAAGTCTCCGTTACGGAATGGAACAAGTGAATCATGATCTTCGGACAATAAATCAGTACCAAATTGGATATACTCTTTAGAGTCAATCCCTAATAAGTGAAGCAATGTTGGTAAAATATCAATTTGTCCACCGTACTCATGGTTTATTCCACCTTCCATTCCTGGAACACGGATAAAGAGCGGCACTCTTTGTAAACCTGCTGCACTATCAAATGTGGACAGTTCTTTATCTAACACTTGTTCCATCGCTCTATTATGGTTTTGGGAAATGCCGTAGTGATCACCATACATAATGATAATGGAATTATCATATAAACCGGATTCTTTTAAATCTGTGATGAATTGCTCTAATGCTTCATCTGCGTAACGTGCCGTTTGGAAATAATTATCCACCGATTTGTCACCAGTAGTATGCGGAGCAATTGTTGCTTCATCTTGATTCATCGTATACGGATAATGATGTGTTACTGTAATAAACTTCGAATAAAACGGCTGTGGTAATGTCTGTAACAGCGAGAATGACTGTTCAAAGAATGGCTTATCCATTAAGCCATACTCTGCCATTTGGTCAGCTTCAGCATCGTAATAGCTTAGATCAAAAAACTTATCGAAGCCAAAAGATTTATAAATTTCATTACGGTTCCAGAAACTTCCTGAGTTACCGTGGAATACGGCTGAAGTATAGCCCTTCTGTCCTAAGATGGCTGGAGCAGCCTGGTACGTGTTAAGCCCTTTCGTTGTAAAAGCTGAACCTTGTGGCAAGCCATACAATGAATTTTCCAACATAAATTCCGCATCAGCCGTCTTTCCTTGTGCTGTCTGATGGAAGAAATTATCAAAGTAAATCGTATTTTCATCTCTAATCATCGAGTTTAAAAACGGTGTCACTTCTTCACCATGTAATTGATAATCCATTAAAAATGATTGAATCGATTCAAGATGAAGATAAATCACATTCATGCCTTCACCAATTCCAAAGTATTCAGGATTTGGTTCAGCATAGTTAGATTTTGTAAAGTTGATTACTTCGGTTACATCACTACTATCGGCCATTACTCGTTGTGCTGAAGCCTTTGTGCTCTGTACCGCATCATAAATTGTGTAATTATACATTCCCAAATACTTAACAATGTAATTGCGATCAAAGCCTCTTGTTAATAATTCAGGTCTATCTGCTTCAGCAAGGGCCAAATTCAAACTTGAAAAGCCCAAAGCCAATGATAAAACAGCAATAATTTTTCGACGGCCCATGTCTTTTACTTCTATTTTAACAACTTTAAATAAAAGCAGCGCAAGCAAGACTAGAAAATCAACGAAAAAGAGAATATCGTATGGTCTTAAAAGGGAAACAACACTACTTGATACATCACCAAAATTTTGCGTTTGAAAAATCGTTGGCAATGTAATAAAGTCGTTAAAAAATCGATAATAAACTACATTCGCATATAGCAAGAATGACAATATGAAATAAATCGTCATTAACGCACTATATTTTCGTCTTCCTTTAAAAAATAGTGCAAAGCCTAGAAATAATAAAGATGAGCCCAATGGATTCAAAAATAATAAAAACTTTTGAATGCCATTTTCAACTCCTAGTTCAAACTGATTTAATTGAATGATATATGTTTTCAACCATAAGAATACAACGGCAACAAGAAAAAAGCCGATATATTTTTGTGAAATATTAAATCGTTTATTTAATACATTATTCATCTTTGTTGCACCTACCTTCTAGCAAACTATTATACTTATTTCATGAATAATTTACTCAACTTTCGCAGACCAAATCAGGCAGGTAAGCCCTAATATAACCGGGTAAACCTGTAACCCATTGTGATAGTTGATTTTTAAGTAATTGCTGTGTTTGTTTATTCGTTTTCTTCAAGACATC
>NZ_JARGEJ010000400.1:0-350 GCF_029211245.1 Robertmurraya sp. DFI.2.37
TGCTTACCATGCGCGTCGACGGCGAGGAAAAATTCCAGATCAGGCTGTCGGCTGCAGCGGTCGAGCAGCTGAAGGAGTGCGGGTTCGTCGATCTCGAACCGATAGCGTTGGATATAGAGAAGCTTCCCTACACCATTCCGTCCCAGCAGTTCGACCCCGCGGCGTTCGAGCCCAAGCTCGACGAATCCCTGCTCGGCATAGGGAGGTAAAGCGATGATCGATGCAAGCGAGGCGATACCTATCAAGAAGGAAGGCAGACATGTGCTTTAGACCGGCAGCGGTAACACTGGACAAGACGTGCCCGAAATGCGGCGAGACGAACGATCCTTCAGCGGAGGTTTGCTCCGCAT
>NZ_JARGEJ010000401.1:0-350 GCF_029211245.1 Robertmurraya sp. DFI.2.37
GTCTAGTTCCCTGTTACCTTCTCTTAATTTATAATGTTTTATTTCTTTTCCGTTATATTGGTCTATCCCCACATGGGTAAGGAACCACATATATCCACGAGCATCTTTCTGAATTTTGTATATTTTCTGATTGCTTAGTCCTTCTTCTATGCCAATATATTTATAAGTCTGCGATGAGACGGTTAATGACAGTAGTAAAAAAATGAGACTTGTGATAGTAGCTTTCATAAAACTCTTTATTCTAAATCTTTTCTTTTTTCAAAAAACAGTAACAAAATTAAGATAAAAAAATCATAGGATTAGTAATTTGAGATGAGCTAAATTTCGGTAAAATTATCCCTTTGTTCGCC
>NZ_JARGEJ010000402.1:0-350 GCF_029211245.1 Robertmurraya sp. DFI.2.37
ATCGGCATCCACCATCTCATCCCCTTCATTCACGACCACCGGAGGAAAAAGACAAGTGTGAATGGTTTTACCGGAATCCGTTTTTTTGTCGGTTTCAGACAAACCATTATAAATGGAAACCACTTCGTCTTTATATGGAAAGCCTTTCATATATACGCTCTCCTGAGCAAGCCGTTTCAACTCCTCCAACCAAACCTCGGATACCGGAGTTGCTTTCAAGAGTTCGATAGTACGATCGTCTATCTTCAAATTTATTTCATCCTGCACATAGCGAAGACTGTCACACCGAGTGCGGAGTGATTTTTTCTGTTCCTCATTTAAATTTCCGGCATACATGTCGTCCATTGACT
>NZ_JARGEJ010000403.1:0-349 GCF_029211245.1 Robertmurraya sp. DFI.2.37
GAAGAATATGTACAACAATTGTTGGAGGATATCCAGAACAATATTTATCAGAAGGCATTGAACTATCGTAACGAACATATCGTGAAAGTGGATTCATACGATGATTTCAAGGAACAAATAGAGAAAGGCGGCTTTATTCTGGCTCATTGGGATGGAACCCCGGAAACGGAAGACCGGATTAAAGAGGAAACCAAGGCAACAATTCGTTGTCTTCCTTTTGATGCTGATGAAGAGAGCCTGACTCCGGGCAAGTGTATGGTAACCGGAAAACCATCTGCTCGCCGTGTTCTCTTTGCGAGAGCATATTAAACTTCGACACATTTATTTTATTTTAATACATTATGTGGAG
>NZ_JARGEJ010000404.1:0-349 GCF_029211245.1 Robertmurraya sp. DFI.2.37
TAGCTGCCGGTCAGGGAGAAATCGAAAAGGCAAAGCGTACAGAGGCCAATCTCATGAGGGATTTGGAATACATCAACTCGTATAATGGGACAAAGGCAACCCTGCTTTTGAGCTTGCCGCAAGCCACTACCGAGGAAGTAGGCCGGGAGTTGCACCGTATCGCCAAGACCTACCGCAACGAAGCGTATGGCACAGTTGGCACGTATGCAGGGCTGAACTTGTTGGTGCGTAGCGAGTACAGCATAGACGGTACGTTTGACCGCAATACATTCTTTGTAGAGGGTATAAGTGGATTGAAATACCGATGCGGCCTGAGTGGTGCACTGCCGCTTGGTTTCGTTGAGTCGGC
>NZ_JARGEJ010000405.1:0-349 GCF_029211245.1 Robertmurraya sp. DFI.2.37
TTTCCGGAAGACCATGTGTCTACCCGTAAGCCTGGAACAGGAATGATGGGAAAATATCTTACCGGTGATTATGATTTGGCTAACAGTTTTGTTCTTGGTGATCGTGCTACACATGTGGAACTGGCTAGAAATATGGGCTGTAAGGCTATTTTGTTGCAAGAAAATATGGATATTCTGAAGGAAAAGAATTTGGAATCCTACTGTGTATTGGCGACTACGGATTGGGATAAGGTCGCTGAATTCCTTTTTGCCGGAGAACGTATAGCGGAGGTCCGTCGTACTACGAAGGAAACGGATATTTATATCAGCTTAAATTTAGATGGCAGCGGAAAATGTGATATTTCCACAG
>NZ_JARGEJ010000406.1:0-349 GCF_029211245.1 Robertmurraya sp. DFI.2.37
TATTGTCTTGCACCACCATATTGTTTGTTTCCTACAATACGTTTCGCATACTGTACGGGAACTTTGCGGACGCCTTGAACCAGCAAAATTGCTGCTGCAATAACGAACAACAAAAATACTATTTCCAACAAAAACATGATGATACCACCTGCACCCGGAGAAGCCAGACGAGAAACAAACTCCTGGAATAAAGATTGTGGCAGACGGGCAATAATACCAATCAAAATGATGAATGATATACCATTACCTATCCCCTTATCTGTTATTCTTTCTCCAAGCCACAGAATAAACATACTTCCAGCTGCCAAAATGATGGTAGAAGTAATTATAAAGAATGTCCAATCTAATG
>NZ_JARGEJ010000407.1:0-347 GCF_029211245.1 Robertmurraya sp. DFI.2.37
TAGATGATTACACAAAATTGGGGGGTCATCATTAGTACACTGGCTAAACTAAAAATAAAAGGAACTTGAAATACACCTAATTTTCGTTTATAATATTTTTGTATTACCCATAAACATGTAACTATATATAGGAATAGTAAGATTAAATATTCGTTTATTAACGGCATAATATCTTTGTTTTATAAACTTAATTTTGACATATGATCATATGGAGTCTATCTTAAAGTTGATTCCGTTTGAAATAAGTCAAAAAAAAGGAGTTGATTCTAAAATTGTTGGTACTAATTGGCAATAATCAGAAAGTATATATGTTATTGCTATTTATTTCATTTTATTCTTTAAGAATG
>NZ_JARGEJ010000408.1:0-346 GCF_029211245.1 Robertmurraya sp. DFI.2.37
CTCGTCATTCGCAGAAAAGTAAATGGTGAGGTAATTGCCGAGCACCTTATTAGCTCAGAAAAAGGAAAACTCATTCAAAACCGTCATCATACTCGTGATCGCTCCAAAGGGGTTGAAGAGCTTAAGCGACGTCTAATCTCTTACTTTGAAAATCAGACACAAGCAGCTGCTTATTTGGATGAGATCAGCCAACGATACCCGAGGTATCGTCGAGACCAGTTTTCCATCATCTACAAGGTGATTCAACAGTATCCAGCATTAATGGATATTGTGATGACTAAGTGCATGACGGAGAAACTATACAATGCGAATGATTTTCGGGATATCGCTCATCACCTTGATACAT
>NZ_JARGEJ010000409.1:0-346 GCF_029211245.1 Robertmurraya sp. DFI.2.37
CCCGGCGGCTGAATCCATACCATTGTCCTCTTGGCTTCCATTTCTCCCCATGAACGGGACATATCCGGCAAATAATTCCATACGAAGCCACCATTATAACTCACTTTGTCCATCATAAACCGAGTGGCGGTTTTCATCGTATTTATAACTTGGTCATCTAATTTTTTATTAGTTTGGGCTATACCTACACAAGCAAAATTTGCCATGCACAGGCAAAGGACAATTCTTTCCCAGTTTTTCTTTAATGTGCTTTTCATTGTTGTTTTAGTGTTTTGATTCAAGTTTAAATATCATTATGAAGCAAAATAAGCCATTTTCCGGAGCTTGGATTTGTAATATTTGGTCT
>NZ_JARGEJ010000041.1:0-44503 GCF_029211245.1 Robertmurraya sp. DFI.2.37
GTTTACTATAACAACTATCGATATCAGTGGGACTTAAAAAAGATGACCCCTATTCAATATAGGAATCATCTTCTAGTTGCTTAATCTCTTTTTTTATTGTGTCCTTGACATAGGTGCCAGTTTATTCCTTTATCCCACTACTATTTGTTTTATAGTTATTTCAATTCAAGTTGGTGTTGATTTATGATTATTTTTGTGTTCAACAGAACTGATAGACCCAAAAATCGTTTAGTCAACCATATTATTTAACAAAGCCCAAATTTAAGTTAAATCCTAAATAAACAAGTGAAAACCTCCCCACTAATCAGGGAGGTTTCTGAACTTATGCAAGCAATTTTTCAAACGTGTTCTTTCCGACGATTCCATCCTGAGATAACTTCCGATCCCTTTGAAAGGCTTTAATAGCAACCATGGTGTTGTCGCCAAAAACTCCATCAAAGCCTTGTGGGCTATAGCCTAAGCAATAGAGCAAGCCTTGAATAATAAAAACTATGTTTCCTCTTGCGCTTTTACGCACTGAACGAATAGCAGCTTTTGTTTTTGAACCCCAAATTCCATCAACAACTAAACGAGCATTGTATTGTTTATTAAGCTCTGTTTGCAGCGCCTTAATAGCTCCGGTCTTCGTTTTAGCTCCATAGATTCCATCAACAACAAGACCAGTTTTATATTTTTCGTTTAACCACTGCTGAAACACGGAAATTGGACTTCCGCCAACTCCAGATGGTCTCGATACAGGCTTCGGCGTTGAAGCGGGCTGTGTCCCGCTCTTTTGTTTAAGCGCAAACGCTTTAACCAATCCAGCCACATGCCCCGCGGCAACCTTATCTAAGAATGCATTTGTTTTTAATTTATTCGCGTCAATTGCGTGATCAATAAAGCCATTTTCCGTTAAAATGGCTGGCATATTCGTTTCTCTTAAAACTGCAAAATTAGCTCGCTTTTTCCCCCTGTCGCGTAATCCTAGTTGACTTAAAATTGCCGCGTGAATTACGTTTTGATATGAAAGTGTAGCACTGCTCGCGCTGTTATAAATAAACGTCTCAAAACCTGTGCCTCCTCCACTGTTAATATGAATGGACAAAAAGTAAGTAGCTCCCCATGAATTAGCTAATCTTGCCCGTTCAGATAGTGATACAAATATATCGTTAACCCGACTTAATCTTACTTCGGTATTTTCGTAATTGAGGAGTAAATTGCGTATTTTTAATGCAATCGCTAAAGTCAAATCCTTTTCCTTTAAGCCATTACCAACAGCGCCAGAGTCCGACCCACCATGTCCAGGATCTATAAAAAATTTAACCATTTTCATCACCTCTGATGCCATTGTATGCACCATCATCTCTTCTGAACAATCGTGTTATTTTTTACCAATTCCACTTTTCAAAAGCAATGGTACGATTGTAAACGAATATTCAGTTCCTTCGCTTAATCTAGGCTTCACAAAGTGAGATCATCTTTTTTTCAAAAACAGAGCCAATTTGGCAAAACAAACGCCTTTGTCAACTTTTTTCATCATTGAAGGACGAATAATTAATTAAAGAAGAGAACTCCTGCAGTCCATTATTTTTAATACCTGACATCGCTATGTAAAACAATTTGGATGACGACGTTCACCTACTAAAAATCCCTTCATCCTCACAATACCTTCAACGAATCATTACTGCACCCGATAATCATCCCAACCATCCTAATAAAGAAGCGTACATTTGAACTTTTTGTGACATATCAATAATTATCATCTACTTTTAAGACCAGACATTATGTTTGTCACTATTCAATTACCTACAACCATTGAATAATAAGGAGAAATAAAATACCTGAGAAATGGGGTTTTCCTATGAACTTTCCACAATTAAAAATCGGCCATATGGTTCCTAAATTTCCAATCCTTCAAGGTGGTATGGGGGTAGGCATTTCGTTAAGTGGTTTAGCATCAGCTGTTGCAAACGCTGGAGGAATTGGCATTATATCTGGAACGGGCATTACGCTCGAAGAATTGAAGCTACATATAAGAAAGGCAAAAGCAGCCATTAAAAATGAGGGCTATATCGGAGTAAACGTTCTATTTGCGATGAATGATTTTGCAGAAAAAATGAAGGTAGCACTCGAGGAAAAAGTGGATTTTATTATTTCTGGAGCAGGTATTTCGAGGGATATGTATAGCTGGGGCAAAGAAGCGGGCATACCAGTCATCTCTATCGTCTCAACCGCTAGACTAGCAAAAATGTCAGAACGTCTCGGTGCTTCAGCTGTCGTTGTAGAGGGTCATGAAGCAGGTGGACATTTAGGGACTGAGCGACCGCTTTTTGCGATATTACCGGAAGTAGTTGAAGCTGTAAAAATTCCAGTGATTGCTGCTGGCGGAATTATGACAGGAAAGGACATCGCTTGTGCGGTACAAATGGGAGCATCCGGCGTTCAAATGGGGACACGATTTGTTGCCAGCAATGAATGTGATGCACCACTCTCTTTTAAAGAAAAATATGTTCAGGCAAAAAAGGAAGACATCGTTATGGTTAAAACAACTGTAGGACTGGAAGGACGGGCGATTAAGAACCGTTTTTCTGAACTGATTACTGGCGATAAAAAGGTGAAAATCAAGAAATGTATTGATTGCTTGAAGAATTGTTCCTATCGCTTTTGCACGATGGATTCTTTAGTCACATCCATGAATGGAGATTGTGAAAATGGCCTCGTTTTTGCTGGGGCAAGAGTCGCTGAAATTAAAGACATTCTTCCTGTGCAGACAATCTTTGACAACCTGAGAATGGAATATGAGTCCAGCCAATTAACTAAAAATAGATAGTCAATCTCTTCTCTTGAAAGGGAGCTCTCTTTGCTCCTTTTCAAGAGTTTCCCCTCTTCCCCATGCATGTTTAACCAACATCATATTGTCCAGTGAGCGGCAAGATTTTGCTGTTCTTACAATCCCCCCCTTTGAGGTTCACTGAAAAATTCACAGAAACTACCCTATATTTCAATCTTCTCCCGAAATCCCATTCGTCGTTTTCCTCCTTTAAAATTAAGGCTTAATGAGCTATCACCCCGATTAATAGAGGAACGCCATTCCTAAATAAAGGAAAATCCATACTCCACAGTTCCTCGTCTAATCTTTCAGATAGCTCCACTCCAATCTCTTTGATTTTTACACGATTGAACTTCCCATCATTGTGCAAATTAGTAAATAACAATGAAGCGATCCGCTATTTCAACGATTCATCATTTTATTGATAATGAAATTATGACAGTATGTCATAAATCATTTGACATATGACAGTGTGTCATATATTATTAAAGCAACGAAAATATGACACATCGTCATATAGATCGAAGTTGGAGGAAAGACCATTGCCTAAACAAACGTTTTTTAATCTTTCACAACAAAAAATTCATACATTAATTGAAGCAGCAGAAAATGAATTTGCTAGAGTTCCTCTTTTTGAAGCTTCTATTGCCAATATTATCAAAACTGCCGGAATTCCAAGAGGCAGCTTCTATCAATACTTTGAGGACAAGGAAGATCTCTATTCATATTTATTAGAAGAAAAATTAAACAAGACGAAGGTGTACTTTCTAACATTATTAAAAAAACATAATGGAGATATCATTGAGGCTATGAAGGAAATGTATCAACACTTCCTTACGATTTTACCAAATGAAAAAGAACGGAATTTTTTGCGAAACGCTCTTTTATATACGACAAATAAAGTAGAAAATTCCTTCAGCAATATGTTTGATGTAACTCGTGATCATACAATTTTCAAAGAAATCACCGAATTAATTGATACAAGTCGATTTAATATTAATAATCACTATGAACTAGTACATGTCTTTAAAATCATTACAGCTATTGCCTTTCATAATTTCGTTGAGAAAACATTAAAAGGGTTAACAGATGAAGAGGCTATACAAGCATTTTCAACTAGCATGGATCTAATAAAGCATGGCATATATCGACAATAAATAGTGTTATAAAAATTTAATGAGGAGAATGCATAATGACAGTAACCATTTATGGCTTGGAATGTAAATCAACAAGGAAAGCAAGACAGTGGATGAAAAAAAATGAAATTGCTTATGTTGATCGTAATATTATTAAAGAACCTCTTACAATAGGAGAATTGCAAGCGATCCTTCGAATGACATTAGACGGAACTGAAGGAATTATCGCAACAAGATCAAAAGTTTATAAGGATATGAATTTGGATCTTGATGAACTATCTTTACACGAATTACTTGAAATCATTCAGAAGCATCCAAGATTATTAAAAAGTCCAATTATTATGGATGAAAAAAGATTACTCGTTGGTTATAACGAAGAATATATTCGTCAGTTTCTTCCGAGGAAAGCTCGTAAAATCGAATGGTTGAAATGGCAGACAAAAAATAACTTTTTAGTTGAAGGATAGTTTAATAACAACACTTTTGAAAAACATAAACTCTCACGAATAGAAAAAGGATAGATAGCCACTAAATTGCTATTTATCCTTTTTCTTTTTATCTCACAAATCCGCCAGCCCGCTCCCTTGCTTTCCATCAAACTCCACAGCATCGCTCATAAAAAAATGGTTGCCAATGTTTCTCATACTGTTACATGCTCTATTTCTAAAAACATAACTGAAAACCACTATTCCAAAATACCTCAACTAAATTCAATATAGTAAACCGAATTTTCTTTTAGAACCTTTTGTCCTTTTTAGGAGAACTCAGAATATAAACGAAATAATTAGCACATTTTAAGAAAAACTGGAGGTGGCAGCTATGCTTATTAATTTTTTTAGAATATTTAATGCCATAGTTTTATGGACCATTTTATTCATTTTTCTTCCTAAACAATCTTTCAAAAGATTCTTACCCGTGACTTTGTTTTGTTCCTCCATCCTTTTAATCCAAACTCTTTTAAATCCCATCTTTAATTGGTGGCATGTTAAAGGTGGCTATAAATATATGGTCTTTGATGCACTAGCTTTTATATTAGGCCCTTTCTTTACTATTAATTTGTGGGTGTTCCATTTTACTTACAAGAAGTTTTCATTGTATGCTTTTCTTAATTTAATTATTGATTTTATCTTTGCATACCTTTTGAATCCTTTTTTTCAAAAATTAGGACACTATAAGTTGAAAAAATATACTCCCACAACGATTTTCTTCATCTTCTATTTACTTGCATTAATCAATTATGCTTTTCAAAGGCTTTTTGAGAAATACAAAATACCAGAAAATCATTCCCATCAATAATACATTTTGCCGAACAAGTTAAAATCTAACATGTTCGGCATCTTTATTTATTTGATTTTATTACACAAAGATGGTTAATAAATTGATTTCATAATGATGAAAGTTGTTCACTATCATTACAAACTCGGAAATTCTTGCCTTAAAATTTAGTGGAGGTTGAAAAACGACCAATCAATATTATTTGAGCAGCTGAATTAGTAACGCCACTTAATTTTCTTTCCTAAGTTTCCATTTCTTCGCTATTTTGATCTTCTCATTCGTCCTACTCAATAGAACCTCTTAAGACGATATTTAATTTTTTCAAAGTTCCTGATCAAAACGAGCAAAAATATACTAAGTATTCTATAAAAGAGTGTTAAAATAAATTGTTCAGAAAATGTTCAGAAAGGAAGATTAAAATTGGAATAATGGACAAGTTGTCCTCAGATAGAAATCTATATTTTGGAGTTGACTATTATAGTGAATGTGGAAGGCAGTTATAATTACTATATTGTTGCGCTTTCAGTTTTGATTGCGATCTTAGCATCATATTCCACCTTAAATATCACATCAAAGATTTCGAATTCAAGCAAAAAACATAAATATTTTTGGTTATTATCAGGCTCAGTAGTAATGGGGAGTGGCATATGGTCGATGCATTTTATCGGAATGCTGTCATTTCACCTCCATACCAGTATGAAGTATGATATTTGGCTTACTTTATTTTCTCTAGTTGCAAGCACCGTTTCTTCATTCATTGCCCTATACATTACAATGCCTAAAGATATTAATATGTTTAAAATTGCCTTAGGCGGTCTCTTCATGGGTTCTGGAATTGTAGCAATGCATTACGTAGGAATGAAGGCAATGATTATGCCCTATGAGCTTTCATATGATCCCGTTTTGGTTGCAGCTTCTGTTATTATTGCCCTTATCGCTTCTTATGCGGCACTATTTTTGTTCATTCGTTTCCGCAACCAGTCCTCTTCTAGTTGGATTAAATGGTTATCTGCAATTATAATGGGCATTGCCATCTGTGGCATGCACTATACAGGTATGAGAGCGGCTAGATTCTACACTCAAAGTGATATGATGCATCATAACCAGGCAATCGAACCTATTTTACTTTATGGCGTAACGATAACGATCATCATTATTCTCTTGGTTTCTTGGGGTGCAATGTTCTTTGACCGTAACGTATTGGAAAAAATGGCCTATCAGGATACACTAACAGAGTTACCCAATCGTCATCAAATGAATCGTTTTTTTGAAAAAAATGTTGGTTATCAAAATATCGGGGTTTTGTTCATTGACTTAGATCAGTTTAAAGCCATTAACGACACGCTGGGTCACGATATAGGTGATTTACTAGTAAAGGAAGTTGCTGTTCGCTTACGTCATTTCGTTCATAAAGATCAGCATGTTTTTCGAATCGGCGGTGATGAGTTTCTATTTATTGTGGAAAATTGCGAACAAGAACGTGCTGAACAGCTTGCCGAAAATATATTACAAGTTATAAAAAGGGTTTATTACATTGAAGGAAATGAATTGTATATTACTAGTAGTATCGGAATAAGCGTAGGTTCTATCGAAAACTCACATAGTTCTGTTCTCCTGAAAAAAGCCGATACAGCAATGTATAGAGCTAAACGATTAGGAAAGAACCGCTATTGTGTCTATACGGATGAAATGGGAATAAAAGAAGTACGAAAAATGGAATTAGAAAAAGATATTCGCCTCGCTCTTGAAAATAAACAATTTTATCTCGTCTATCAACCAAAATGGAATGTAAAAGAAAATCGTTTATATGGTTTTGAAGCACTGTTGCGTTGGGAACACCCAAAGCTGGGAACGATCTCCCCAAGTGAATTTATTCCGATTGCAGAAGAAACAGGATACATCGTGTCGATAACTCGTTGGGTTTTAGAGGAAGCGTGTATTCAATGCAAAGTATGGCAAACAAAAGGGATTATATATCCAGTTTCTGTTAATCTTTCCATACGTCTCTTTCAGTTAGATAGCTTAAGCGAATGGGTGCACACGATTCTCGAAAAAGCAAAATTGGATCCACATTTACTTGAATTAGAAATCACTGAATCTATGGTGCTACACGACGTGAACGATGTCATCTTCCAGCTCCATAATATTCGTTCCTTAGGTGTAAAAGTCTCCATGGACGATTTCGGGACTGGTTATTCATCTATCGGCCTCCTAGATCTAATCCCCATCGATACGCTAAAACTAGATCGATTATTTACACATGATCTAGATAAACCAAGTAAACGGGCCATTATCAACGCGATCGTCTTAATGGCTGAAAATCTCGGTCTCGAAGTCATTGCTGAAGGTGTTGAAAAACAAGAGCACGTTGAGTCACTAACACAACTGGGATGCCACGTCATGCAAGGCTATTTTTATAGCAAGCCGATGAAAGGGATAGAGGTTGATAAATGGATCGACAATCATGCTGCTACAAAACAGGAACCTTCAAACACCTTTACTTAAAGATGATGTGATTTGATAATGAACAAATAATAAATGATATATTCGAAGTCTTCCTCCAATCTCATAAATCGATGTGATGCTCACTTTTTACGACGATTTGGAGAAGACTTTTTCTGGCTTTTCGAATAGAATCGCTATTCGGATGGATTTTCCTCTTGAATGTCCGATTTGAACTGCTAATTGGACAGAACGTGGTGCACTTTCCTCTTGAATGTCCGATTTGAACTGCTATTCAGACAGAACGTGGTGCACTTTCCTCTTGAATGTCCGAATCGAACTGCTATTCGGACAGAACGTGGTGCACTTTCCTCTTGAATGTCCGATTTGAACTGCTATTCGGACAGAACGTGGTGCACTTTCCTCTTGAATGTCCGATTTGAACTGCTATTCGGACAGAACGTGGTGCACTTTCCTCTTGAATGTCCAATTTGAACTGCTATTTGGACAGAACGTGGTGCACTTTCCTCTTGAATGTCCGAATCGAATCGCTATTCGGACAGAACGTGGTGCACTTTCCTACTGAATGTCCGAATCGAACTGCTATTCGGACAGAACGTGGTGCACTTTCCTACTGAATGTCCGAATCGAACTGCTATTCGGACAGAACTTGATGCACTTTCCTCTTGAATGTCCGAATCGAACTGCTATTCGGACAGAACTTGGTGCACTTTCCTCTTGAATGTCCGATTTGAACTGCTATTCGGACAGGACTTGGTGCACTTTCCTACTGAATGTCCGAATCGAACTGCTATTCGGACAGAACGTGGTGCACTTTCCTCTTGAATGTCCAAATCGAACTGCTATTCGGACAGAACGTGGTGCACTTTCCTCTTGAATGTCCGATTTGAACTGCTATTCGGACAGAACGTGGTGCACTTTCCTCTTGAATGTCCGATTTGAACTGCTATTCGGACAGAACTTGATGCACTTTCCTCTTGAATGTCCGAATCGAATCGCTATTCGGACAGAACGTGGTGCACTTTCCTCTTGAATGTCCGATTTGAACTGCTATTCGGACAGAACGTGGTGCACTTTCCTCTTGAATGTCCGATTTGAACTGCTATTCGGACAGAACGTGGTGCACTTTCCTACTGAATGTCCGAATCGAACTGCTATTCGGACAGAACGTGGTGCACTTTCCTCTTGAATGTCCGAATAATATAGACATTCTACCAAGAAGGTGAAAAAATTGGACAGCTATTCGACCGAAAAGAGATGGAGCATACAACTTTCTAAATTATTCCACAGCACTATCATGGATCGAAAAAGTCTTTTCGTCACAATTAATTTCTGCCATGGCGCCATATGGCAAAATGAATTTTGGCTCAGTATGACCAAAATTTAAGTTATAAAGAATTGGCAAGTCTTCCAAATTAAATTCTTTCATCACTTTTCGAATTTCCACTTTATACTCATCGTAAAAAGCCTCGTCCTGGGGCTTACCGAAAATAATTCCATTAACTTTATTTAAAATGCCTTGTGCCGCATAATTTCGCAACCAATATCTAATAAGGTTTGGCTCTGGTTTTTCTTCTGATGTTTCAAAGAATAGAATGCTGTTTTCCCAATATTTATTTTCTGGCCAAAGCTCCGTTCCTTTTACAAACTCTAAAACTTCAATACAACCACCAATCAAATGCCCTTGAACGATACCCGTCCCTTGAAGTACTTCATAACCACTGTTCTTCCGCATCGTTCGGCGAAGCTCCTTATTTTCTTCAGTCCACTCTAATCTCTCACTGGTCCATTCTTTTGCAGGTTTAATTTCACCAATCTGTTCATTTGAAAAAAGCGTCCTTTTTACCATTTCAATTGTATATGGATCCATTTCCACATTTTCTGCAAAATCAGTTAAAATCGCGGGACCGTAAAAAGATGATACACCAGCTTTATAACAAAATAAATGTGCAATAGTCGTATCCGAGTAGCCCATCAGTATTTTCGGGTTTTTATGTATAATGTCAAAATCGATATAAGGAAGTAAGCGAATACTATCATCTCCACCTATATTTACAATAATTGCTTTTATCCGTTTATCGGTAAATGCAGTCATCAAATCCTCCGCACGCGCTTGTGGATTCTCGTACAGAAAGTCCTCTCCCTTTAAACTATTTGGCATCGAAATAACTTTTAATCCAAAAATGTCTTCTAGTCTTTTTACACCTTGTTCATAACGCCATTTAAGTAGTGGCTCACCTGCTCCTCCCCAAGAAGGACTTACTGTTGCCACACAATCACCTGGCTGTAATTTTTTCGGCTTTATTAACATTCTCAAACTCCTCTCTTAATAGCATTAATCGTTATGACTTTTTCACCTTCGACAACACTATTATATAATGAAAAAGCCACAAACCCTTATTAGAATTTGTGACTAATGATTTCACCTTTAAAAGGGATAATTACTAATACGTTTGTATTTAATCCCATTTATTTAGGAAAGACTGCAATAAAATTTCTACAATCCCATGATGATAATGGGAGAAGTCACTCCTTTTTACGTATGTTTCAACTGTGGTGAAAAAACGGTACACCACCCGTTGCCTTTTTGTTATACTAGTACGCACTTTTCTTCTAATGTCTTCTTTAGGAATAAAGCCAATTCAAACATTCCATATTTTCCAGCTTTCGCTTCTGCATCAGAATTATAGTTTGTATTGGTATTAATATCATACGTATAAATTGTTCCGTCAGCAGCTCTGATAAATTCTATTCCCGCCACTTGAATGTTATTTCTTACTAGAACTTCTTTATATTTTTCTATGATTTCGTCTTCAAAATGATCAATAATTTGAAACTTAGGCTTCTCTTCTACTTCTTCTCCTACTGGGCAGTACAAATCTCCAATTTGGCATGCATCTGCCGGGCAAAGTTCAAACCCTTCCGAAGTGTCTACCTTAACAGCATAAACAAATTTTCCTCCTACGAACTCGCAACGAGTAATATAGCTTTCAGGAGAGTAAATATATTCTTGTATTAAAGTAATACCATCAACCGGTTCTTCAAAAGCCGCTCCTTCCACATAAGCCTTTAAAGCCTCTATGCTATGAAACAATTGAACGCCTAACCCTTTACCGGCACGGTTGTGCTTCGTAATAAACGATTGTCCGGCAAAGTTTTGAGCTGCCTTTATGATATTTTCCTTGCCAACGGCAGCAATCGTTTTTGGAGTTTTTACTCCAGACTTGTTTAATTCTAAGTATTGTAAGACCTTACTCACTTCCAACCTTAAAGCATTCGGCCCATTTATAACGGTACGGTCATGTGCTTCAAGCCAGGCCAATACTTGCCCGGAAAATTCGGCTGCAAAACGATGATCACGTGTATGAGAAGAAGCACTCATTCTGCTGTAGAAAATTCCTTCTGGTGGCTCTGTTGATAAATCCAACATCCCTTCATCTAAATGCCATTCTTCATATGGAACACCTAATTCCTCTAACCTTCTAGTTAAATGGACTGTCCACTCACGATTCTCATGGATGACATATACCTTACTCATTCTTATCGCTCCTCTCTAGCTTTTTATTAAACTCCGTTTTTGTTCGACTAATGGCATTACCTGCCTTGAAAATCGCTCCATTTCCTCAAGTTGAGGAGAAAACTGTAATAATAATAAATCTAACCCTACTTCTTCATACTTTAAAATGCGCTCTGCAATTTGCGCTGGTGTTCCTACAAGGTTTGGTCGAAGCCCGCGATTAGAAACCGAGTAATCCTGTAATTGAATTTCTTGCTCTAATTGTGATTTAGTCGTAAAGTCTTTAAAGCCAGCATAAGCGCTAGAGTCTTTCACGTTCGTGATTTTTTCAAGCTCAGCCAAAGCCTCTTTCTCTGTATCTCGACAAATTACATAGGCAGCCATTCCAAAGGAGCTGAATGGAGCATTACTCGTTTGCTCACGCCGTACCTTCATATCGGTTATTTTTGCCTCAATTTCTTCAACTGTTCCACCATGCATTACATAAGCATCACATTTTTCTGCAATGGTTTGTTTCCCCTTTTCGCTTTCCCCGCCTGCATAGAGAATTGGATTAGGTTTTTGCACAGGCTTTGGAGCAAGCTTCGTGCCACTTAGGTTGTAGAATTGACCAGAATAATGGAACGTTTCTTCCTTCCACAATCCTTTTAAAACGTCGATAAATTCTTCCGTCCGTGCATAACGCTCATCATGCTCTGTAAAAACCCCACCATATTGACGTGCTTCTTCTTCCCACCATGCTGAAACCACATTAAGAGTAAAACGACCGTTACTAATACGATCAATATTTGCCGCCATTTTTGCAGCTACGGCAGGATTGTGAAAGCCAGGGCGTATCGCCGTCATGATCTCAATTTTATCGGTCACCGCTGCGAGTCCAGCTGCAGTGGACCAGGCTTCTAGAGAGGCATGTTCCGGTCCTTTAATATCATTTAAATATAATTCTGCGATTAAAGTAGTCGAATACCCCCATTTTTCAGCCGATTGCACAACCTCCTTCGCATAATCAAAGGTTGCTGGCATCTTTTCATCTTCAACATTACGCAACCAACCGCCAAACATCGGTAACCAAAACCCATATTTCATTTCTACTCTCTCCCTGCCATTCTAATTAGATAGTTTTCCCATTTATTAAGTTGGAATTGTTCATACATAAAAAGCTCTCCTTCTTAGAAGAGAGCTTTTAACTCCCTTCTCATCTTTCAAGCACAACGCTTGTTGGAATTAGCACAGTATTCCGCAGAACCTGTTGCCGAGGCTTCAAAGGGCCAGTCCCTCCACCTCTCTTGATAAGAAGAAAAATATGATTTGATAATGTTGTATAAAAAGATAAAAATGTTGCAAATATTCAATACATGTTGTCAGAAGCATTGCTTTTAACTAAAAAGCAGCAACGTGAAATAAACTAAACTAAGGTGATAATAGTTTAAATTTAACCAATTGTCAATTAAATTTTTCGAAACTCTAAATATTTTGTCATCATTCTAACTGCGAAAGAGAAGGGCTATATTTTACAAGCGATTTCTAAAAAACTTGTATGTTATACTAAAAATACTAAAGAATGAAGGGACTGAACTATGCGCAGATATCAATATTCATCCCCATAAAACATATTCTGGAGGTAAAATATTGATTACAGAACTTAAATCACCACGCTTATTTTTAAGAAAAATGAATGTTTTAGACAAAGCTCAACTTTTTGAAATTTGGTCTGATCCTGAAGTAACGAAATATATGAATATTGATCGCTTTACAAGCATGAAACAAGTTGAAGAAATGATTCAATTATTTGATACACTCTCACAAAATAATGAAGCGATTCGCTATTCAATCATCGAATTAGCATCAGAGGAAATAATAGGCACTTGCGGCTTCAATGCTATCGACTATGACAATGCTAAAGCGGAAATTGGCTATGATCTGAGGAGGAAATATTGGGGGAAAGGTTACGCTGCGGAAGCCATGACTTCTCTCATTCATTATGCCTTCAACGATTTAAACATAAATCGAATCGAAGCCAAAATTGAACCTGAAAACAGAAATTCCATAAAACTAATTGAGAGACTTGGGTTTAATTATGAAGGAACATTAAGAGAAGCAGAGAAGTCGAAAGGGCAATTTATTAACCTCAAGCTTTATTCCAAATTAGCTTCAGACAAATAACATTCGGAAGAGTGGTTTACACCACTCTTCTTTTTTCGCCTATCATACATTCATCATTCACTGAATGGTTGCCCACCCTTTTTTAGCATAATAAAGAGCGTTACAACTGAATAATCACTCGGTAAAAAAACACTTCTTTGAAAAGGGATAATACAAATGAAACTAAAGCGAAGATAATATTTTCTCCGCATCAATCCATACAATCGGCTCTTTCATGACGCAGTCGATATGTACACCAGCTTCTGTTCTACCACCAAAGGATTTATTGCTTCCGAATGCAATATGTACAGTTCCAAATACTTTTTCATCTTCTAAAACGTTACCTGTTAACCTCGCTTTTTTATTGGTACCGATTC
This sequence comes from Robertmurraya sp. DFI.2.37, assembly GCF_029211245.1. Classification (NCBI taxonomy): domain Bacteria; kingdom Bacillati; phylum Bacillota; class Bacilli; order Caryophanales; family Bacillaceae; genus Robertmurraya; species Robertmurraya sp. DFI.2.37. Next base: position 13,720 of record NZ_JARGEJ010000041.1, read on the forward strand.
CAAATTCAGCGATCGTCCTACCGGCTCCGTCACCTAATAATTCCAATAATTTTTGCCCTTTTTCACCCGTAGCGTGAACCAATCTACCTGCTTCAATTTTTAACATAACCGGTTCATCAAGGATTCCTATGTTACTGATCGAACCATCGATTAGCAAGCTGCCATTTGCAGAGTCTTCGATCGGTGCTATATAACTTTCCCCTGACGGCACATTCCCCGATTCTCCTTTTTCCTTAAAAACCCCTGTACTTCTAATTCCTTTCCTTCCTTTAATAGAGAAAGTCAGCACATGTCCAGCTTTTTCTATTCTGACCTCATCACCTTGATCTAAGCGGTGAGCATACATTTCCGTAAGTTCTTGTACTTCATTATAATCAGCTGTGATTGCACCATTTTCCAGCATATCTATTGAAATCCCCGGCATCGTCGCTATTCTCGCACCAGATTCGGACGCATTCTTTCGTGCATTTGTATGTGTCAACGAATGTTCTGTTACGCATAATATAACGTCAGCAAATTTCATTAAAGAACTTATCATTTGAGGAGGTTCTTCACCGGATTTATTTCGAGTTGGCATTTTGACTAGAACCGTTTCTTTTGAAACCCTTTTACTTGCTTGATAAAATAAGTTGGCAATTTCCTCTTTTTCGTCATCCGTAATAATGAGAACGGATTCATTTGTTTTGAGTGTTAGGTTTTGTAGCAAAACTGACTGTGCATTTTCTATTAAACTCATATTTACTTTCTCCTTTCTTCACAAAGAGAGCTAGATATATTAAAACTAATGCTCCGTTCTCTTTAAAATAAACCAAAGTTGGCACCGTGTTTTTCTACCACTTTTTCAACTTCATTTTTCGCATCTTGTAATTTTGTAATAAACATTTCGATCTGTTCATCGTTTATGCGGTATTTTGGGCCTGACACAGTAATGGAGCCAAATATCGTATTTTTATAGAATACCGGCATTGCAACAGCAATCACATCTTCCGTATATTCACCTTTGCTTACTGCATATCCGTTTTTAAGAATTAACTCCAAATCTTCCTTAATTACCTTTGGGTCTACCATTGTTTTATCCGTGTATTTAATCAGTTCCCGTTCTAAATATTGCTCGATATATTCTGACGGCATATGTGCCAATATGGAGCGATATGAAGCGCCAGCATATAAGGGAGAGCGACTTCCAATTGAAACGGAAAATCTCACCGTTGTTCTCGCTTCTACCGCATCAAATGTTACCGCCTCATCTCCATCCTTTATCATCAAAAATGTTGATTCATTCGTGCTTTCACTTAAATCTTCTAAAATAGGATGTATTAGTTCGTTTATGTTGAAAAGCTCTGATACCGTATTTGCAAGTTCCCATACTGCGAACCCAAGAGAATACTTCTTTGTTTCTTTATTTTTGATTAAAAATTTGTGCTTTTCGAAAGTCTCTAAAATTCGATAGGTTTTCGTATGGTTTTCATTTAATGCAGCAGCTAATTCTCTTCCTCCCCAAGTTGGTTTTTCTTTTGTAAACATTTTTAATACCTCTAATGATAGGCTCAATGTTTTCAACATCTAAAGAATTGCCTCCTAAAAATAATAAATGGTGCATATTAGAAATATGCCAATATGCACCATCATAGTATTTTACATTGTCTCTTGTTCGTAAAGGTAGTCAATGACTGCAGCAATATAAACCTTACTGCATCTTACAATATCCTCTACCTTCACTTTCTCATTATAACCATGAATACTTGGTAAGTAAGCAGGTCCATATTGAAGTACCGGAATATGATGATCTCTAAAATGGCGAGCATCACTACTGGCCCATTGCATAACACCATAGGCATCATGTCCTGTCACATGGGTAATATTATCGACAATGGCTTTACAAATAGGTTCTTCATCACTTGTGTAGTTGGCATTACTACGGAAGCCAAAACGAGTCAATTCATATTCAATTCCTAATGAATTGAGCTTTTCGTGTAAGAATGCTGTTACCTCCTCCTGAGTAATACCAAACGGAAGCCTGCAATCAACTTCTACTTCACAGCTCTCAGGAATCATATTTGATTTTGTCCCACCTTGAATCTTCCCGATATTTACAGTGACATGATCTAGTACGGCTTGAAAAGGCTCACGATCCTTTTCAACTTCTCGCATATATCTCTTCGATCTCTCTATTAATGGCATAACCTCTTCCGGAATGTCAATATGTAATTCCCATAATTTTCGGATTTCATTAATCGCATTAATCATATTAATAATGGCATTATTTCCAGCCAACGGGGATAGACTACCATGCCCTGGTTCTCCATATACTTTGAGCTTAAACCAGTATGAACCCTTCTGACCAAGTGTAGGATTATAGCGAGAGGAAGGCTCCGCTATTAAACAGCCATCTCCTTGAATAATTTTGCGTTCCAACAACCAAGGAACTCCAAATTCTCCACCTGTCTCTTCATCAGGAACAATAGCTAAGGTCAATTGACCCGGGAGTTCGATATTTAACTTTTTTAAGAGTGCAAATGTAAAAATGATCCCCCCCAAACCAGCCTTCATATCACTAGCTCCACGTCCAAGCAACCATCCATCAACAACTTCACCGGAAGTAGGATTGAAATCCCATTTTGTATGATCACCTGTCGGAACGACATCAGAATGACCACAATAAATTAAATGCTTTCCACCTTTATTTTCGCCAATCGTTGAAACCAGATTGTACATTTTATCTGTAGCTTCATGCCAAGTGGTTTCTGCCCCCACATTTTTCAAGTACTGATCAATAAAAGTAGTAATCTCTGTTGAATCTCCTGGTGGATTCTCACTAGGAATTTTAATTAGTTGACTACATAAGTCGATTAATTCATCTTTATGGTTTTCTATTTCTTGAATTAAATAGTTTTTTAGTTCTTGTTTGTTTGTCATTGTATCAGTAGCCTCCTACTTGATTCGATTTTTAGGATGTACAACCGTATTACATTTAAGCTTTTATCTTAGAATTTACTAAATTAAGATTTTGTCAAACTGAATCACGAGATGATGAAATGATTTAATTTCCTAATGATTGTAAATGTGTCATCTTCCCATATAACTTTTCTAAATGATTGAACTCCTGTTCGTCGTAGAAATCGCATTTTGATTGACCATACATTTTGGCTACCTCGATACAATAGCGAACCGCTTCTTCCACGTCCGTGACGCGACTTGCTCCTGTACCACATCCTGCAACAGCAGTTTCAGCCGTTATTGCAACACCAACTACAGGTTTGTCTGTTGCAACGGCTGGTTGAAGAATACTGTTAATATGATAAACACCATTCCCATAAGGTGTAATGTCTTGGGTAGTGATCGGCATTGTAACCGGTAATTTCCCTACTGATTGTGAATAAATATGGAGGAGGTCATCACTGACTTTAAGGATATAGCCTTCTTTTACAGTCGGAGTAATCGCAAAACCTCGATGATTAATAATTTGATTTCCTTTTGTCGTATCAACAGAAAGAATGGCATCCATTTCCTCTGTCACTTCATATTCATTCATTGTTAAAATATCTACTGGTGAATCCATGAATGGCACAGGATCATGCGGTCTCGTTGGTGCATTTGGACAAATATGTGTAGTTAATATGACATCACCCTCTAATTGATCACCTTTATTCGACATGTCCAAAAGTTTTGCAGCAGATGACATACTCGTTAATGCACCATCACCATCTGATACATAGCCTATCATTTCTGGACGTGCTCCAATTCCTCCTAATCTTCCAATTATTCCGAGGGTTGGCGCACTTCCACCTTTTGATTTTCCATTTTTCCCTGGAATCACCACTTTAATGAAATCAGTTGAGCCCTCTTTTCCGTCAATTGTATGAACAGTGATTTGCCCGTTTTCACTAATGTTAGACAAATACTCTTTCACTTTTTCTCCTGTTACCGTTTGGTCATCCATTATTTCGTACATTTCCATTACATATTTTAATGACATCTTTATACCCCCAAAATTAGTTAATTAAATGACATGATACTTGATGTGTATTCTCAGGTGTTACCACTTTCGGCACTGTTGTTTTACAAATATCTACCGCGAATGGGCAACGTTCGTGGAAGCTGCATCCAGAAGGCGGATTGAGCGGACTTGGAACCTGCCCTTTTAAGATGATACGCTCTTTTTCTTCAAAAGGATTTTCTTTAGGAATTGCTGAAAATAAAGCCTTTGTATATGGATGTCGAGGATTTGAGTAAATCTCTTCGTATGTTCCAATTTCTACAATTTTTCCTAAATACATCACGGCAATGCGATCACACATATAACGTACGACATTCAAATCGTGCGAAATAAAAATATATGTTAAATTAAATTCTTTTTGCAATTTTTTTAATAAATTAATAACTTGTGCTTGGACCGATACATCTAGCGCCGAAACTGGCTCATCACATATGACTAACTCGGGATGCAAAGCTAATGCCCTAGCTATATTGATACGCTGTCTTTGTCCGCCAGAAAATTCATGAGGGTATCGGTCCGCATATCGTTTGTTTAAACCTACCGTTTCAAGCAATTCTTCTACTCGTTCTCTCCTGCTTTCTTTGCTCCCTACATTGTGAATGACAAGAGGCTCTGCGATTAGTTCACCAATTTTCAAGCGTGGATCAAGAGAAGCATAAGGATCTTGAAAGATCATTTGAATCTTCTTGCGTGTCGCTCTTAATGTTTTTGCATCCATTTCAATCAGGTTTTTCTTTTTGAAATTAACCTCACCGCTCGTCGGCTTGATCAATTGATTAACAAGACGTGCCATCGTAGATTTACCACAGCCTGATTCACCGACGATTCCTAAAGTCTCACCTGGATAGACTTTAAAATTAACACCATCAACTGCTTTAACACTTTGCGTTGATTTTTTAAAAGGAATATAGTTTGAGACTGGAAAATGCTTTTTCAAATCCTTAACTTCAAGTAGCGCTTCCATCGAAATATGCATCCTCCTTTCGTTCCAGCTTCTGATCTGATGTTTGAAAATGACAAGCAACCGCATGTCCCTTCGTTGGTTCCATTAACTGAGGGGTCTTCTCAAAACATACAGTTTGAGCATACGGACAACGTTCTACAAATGGACATCCTTTGACCTCAAAGCTCAAGTCAGGCGGACTACCAGGGATTGTAGCCAGTGGTTTCAAATTATTTTGAGATTCAGTAATTTGTGAGTCTAATAACCCCCATGTATACGGATGCAACGAGTTGTTATATAGCTCCGCTACCGTCCCGGATTCTACTACTCTCCCTGCATACATGACGATGATTTTGTCACATGTTTCCCATACTACTCCTAGATCATGTGTAATCATAATGATCGACATGTTTAACTTTGCTTGTAATTCCTTCATTAGATTCAGTATTTGAGCTTGTACGGTTACATCTAATGCAGTCGTTGGTTCATCAGCTATTAAAAGCTTTGGATCACATGATAAAGCGATGGCAATCATCACTCGTTGACGCATTCCCCCAGAAAATTCGTGCGGATACATATCAATCCTTTTTTCTGGAGCTGGTATACCGACCAACTCTAACATTTTAATCGCTAATTCTCTTGCTTCTTTTTTCGAAACAGCCTTATGTGTTCGAATCGATTCAATAATTTGATTCCCAACTGTAAATACTGGATTTAAACTAGTTGAAGGGTCTTGAAAGATCATTGATATTTCATTACCGCGGATCTCTCTTATTTCCCGATTTGATAATGTTAATAAGTTTTTACCTTTAAAAATAATCTCTCCACCTGTTATTTTCCCTGGAGGATTCGGTATAAGACGCAGGATGGAAGTCGCTGTCACACTTTTACCAGAACCAGACTCTCCAACAATGCCTAAACTCTCATTCTCATTTAGTGAGAAAGTAACCCCATTTACCGCTTTCGTAACAATGGATCCAGATTTAAATTCGATTTGTAAATCTTTTACACTTAAAATTGGTTCTGACATACTTTTGCCACCCCCATCCTATAACTTCATTTTTGGATCAAGAGCGTCCCTCAATCCATCCCCAAATAGATTAATACCTAGTACTGTAATTAAAATAACTAACCCAGAAAAAGTTGCTAGTTCTGGACTTAGCACGAGAAAGTTTTTACCTTCTTGAAGCATGCTACCCCAGGATGCTGTTGGTGGTTGTACTCCCAATCCTAAGAAACTTAGTGATGCCTCTGATATGATCGCTCCCGCAACGCTCATCGTTGCATAAACGATTAAAGGAGCAACACTATTGGGAACAACATGTTTAAATAAAATTCTTCCATGCTTAGCTCCTAAAGAACGAGTAACTTCTATAAATTCAGATTCCTTAACAGTTAAGACTTGACCTCTAACAACTCTAGCAAAACCAGGAATATTCGATATTCCGATCGCAATGATGACATTCACTAACCCTTGTCCTAAAACAGTCATCAAGACAATCGCTAATAAGATGAACGGAAAAGCCATCATACCATCAATAATTCGCATAATAATTGCGTCTGTTCTTCCTCCGAAATAACCCGAAACTAACCCTAGTAATGAGCCAAGGACAGCACCAAATAATACAGCGGCAACCCCAACTAATAGCGAAATTCGAGCACCATACACAATCCGGCTATAAATATCACGTCCATAGCTGTCTGTACCTAAAATATGCCCCTCTTCCCCAGGTCCTAATAGCGTTTTAGTCACATCCATCTCATACGGATCATGAGTTGCGAAATAGGGGGCAAAAATTGCTGTTGCTGTTAGCAGTAAAATGACAAATAAGCCAAGTGCAGCAAATCGATTCCGCAACAATTTACGAATGAAGGATTGTTCTTTTTTTGATTTTCTATATTGAAGGTCTCTTGCTTCTTCGATTTCTTGAACAGTGTTCATTCTTACTTTCCACCTCCACTATTGGAGTCAAGATTAACTTTTGGATTCACAACTTTATAGAGGATATCAACGATTAAGTTAATCACTACGTATATTACAGCGATGAAAATAACCGTGCTTTGAACGACGACAAAATCTCGCTTTTCTATCGCATCTACGATCAATAACCCCATTCCAGGCCAACTAAAAATAGTTTCGGTTAATACTGCCCCGCCTAATAAGCCAGAGAATTGCAATCCGATAACTGTTAACAAAGGGGTTAACGCATTTTTAAAAGCATGTTTATTAATCACTTTGAATTCTTTTAAACCTTTTGAACGTGCTGTTTTTATATAATCTTGTGAAATGGTTTCCAGCATACTTGAGCGAATAATTCTCGCGAACTCAGCAGTAGGGATAGTCGCCAACGCCACACTAGGCAAAATTAAATGGCGGATGAAGTTCCCGAATCCTTCCTCAAGCGATCCCATTCCTGTTGCGGGAAACCATCCTAAATTAACACTAAAATAGAGAACTAACATGACACCTAACCAAAATATCGGCATCGAAACACCAATTAAAGAGAGAGTTGTAACAGAGTAATCGATAATGGTATTTTGTTTTCTTGCTGCAATAATCCCCGCTGGCACACCGATCATTACTGCTATCAATAAAGCACTGACTGCTAGAATAATAGTGTTAGGAAAACGTTCAATAATTAAATCCATAATTGGCCGATTATACGTAAGTGAATTTCCAAAATCAAATGTGGCCAAACTTATTAAATAATCAAAAAACTGTTTGTGAAGTGGCTCATTTAATCCAAGTTTTTCAGAGTACTCCGCAATATCTTGCGCACTTGCCTGTGGTCCAAGCATAACGGCAGCTGGATCACCTGGTAACATCCTAGTAATAAAAAAAACGATAATCGCTACGATTAATAAAGTCGGTATTAATTGCAGCATTCTTTTATAGAGAAAACCTTTCAAAATATCCCCTCCTTGATTCATTATCTGAACTATTGTTTTATTATGTGAATTAATAGAATGTTATCATCCTTTTTTTTGTTCGTAAATAGTAATTAAGTAAAATTAAAAATTTTTCGACTATAACAGCCAATTTATATTTACATTATTAAAAATTTTGTGTAAATTATTTATATATTCATTATCTGAACTTTTGTGTCACTATGTGAATCAATTAAAAAGGGGGAAAACTAGTGAAAAAGAAAATTTGGAGATTAGCACTATTGTCTATGATCATTACGATGGTATTAGCAGCATGTTCTTCTGGAGGAAATTCAACGAAAAATGAAGGTACTGAAAGTGAAAGTTCAAGTAATGGTGGCGGTGTTCTGAATATCGGCCTATCATCTAATGCAGCCACTTTAGATCCGACCCTATATACTGGCGTATATGAATCTCAAATCATGCGTTCAATTGCGGACACATTAATTGTCTATGACAAAGATTTACAGAGCTTCGTACCATCATTAGCAACTGAATGGGAAGCAGCTGACGATATGATGTCCTACACATTTAAATTGAGAGATGATGTACACTTCCAACCAGGTGAATATCAAGATGGAAGACTAATGACAGCAGAAGATGTGAAATATAGCTTAGAACGCTCCGCTAATAAATCAGCACAAAACCGTCTATCTGGTGTCGCAGGTGTCGAAGTTGTGGGCGAGTTTGAAGTCGTAATCCACTTAGTAGCTCCTAATTCAGCTTTACTAGCTATGCTGACTGACCAAGGAAATATCATCATACCAAAAGAAGAGGTTGACGGTTGGGGTGATCAATTTGGTGCGCACTTAGTCGGAACGGGGCCGTTTATGCTTAAAGAGTGGAAAACAGATCAACAAGTGGATTTAGTAAAGCATGAAAATTATTGGGGTGAAGAACCTAATTTGGATGGGGTAACCTATAAATTTATTTCTGACCAGTCCATGATGACGAATGCTTTACGTTCCGGTGATATAGATATTGCGACAGATATTAAGGGACAAAATCGTGAAGTCATTGAACGTGATGAAAACCTTGAACTGCTTTCAACTCCAGGTCTTTCTATAACATATCTTGACATGAACTACAAACAAGGTCCTACTGCAAATCCGAAAGTTAGGGAAGCTATTTCAAAAGCTACAAATATCGACGAAATTGTTCAAGGTGTTCACCAATGGGGCGGCGGGACTCCGGCATATGGTCCACTCCCAAAGAGCTCTTGGGGATATGATCAATCTTTCGAATCATTGCGTCCAGAGTATAACCCAGAAGAAGCCAAAAAAATCTTAGATGAAACTGAATATGCTGGTGGATTTGAAATTGATCTATATGTACTAGAAACACGTCAAAACTATGCGACCATATTCCAAAATCAAATGAAGAAAAATTTAAATATTGATGTTAATATCAAAGTCTCTGAATGGGGAACATTAACAGAAACAATCTCTAAAAATAACGCGCCAATGAACATCGGTGGATGGTCTTGGTATCCTGATCCTTATTTCTTCCTAAACCCACGCTTTCACTCAGACCAAGTAGGGAGCAATGGAAATGGAAAAGCTTACACCAATGAAAAAGTTGATGAATTATTAGACAGAGCAGTATCTGAGACAGTTGATCAAGAAGAGCGAGCTAAGTTATATCAAGAGGCAGTTACAGAAATCTTAAATGACTACGCTACAATTGAATTCGATTACTTAGATATTGCAACAGGCATCAATCCAAAGGTAAAGGGATTCAACCTTTCTCCAGACGGAACGATTTCTGTTGTTAGTCCTAACGGTGTCAACATTTCGATAGAAGAATAATGACAAGAAAGAGAAGTAGGGGTAACTCCTACTTCTCTTTAATTAAAGGAGAGGAATAAATGTGAAAAAACAAATTGGTGTGATTACCATGGGGCAAGCTCCAAGAACTGATCTATTACCTGAGATAGAAAGATTCTTTCCAACAAATGTTGATTTTATCCAACGTGGGGTTCTCGATGATTTTGATCAGGAAAAATTGCAAAAAATAAAACCGGAATCCGGCCAAACAACACTTATTTCAAGACTTAAAGATGGAACATCCGCCACAATGGCAAAGGAAAAAGTAATTCCGATTATTCAACAAATCATTGATGATTTTAATCAAAATCAAATCCAATTAATTATTGTTGCATGCACAGGAGAATTTCCCCCTTTTGACTCGAAAATCCCAATCATCTATCCAGATTATTTATTAAACTATGTAGCTCAAGGTATTTTTAGAAAGAAAGAGCAAATAGGTGTCATCATTCCTTTGCCTGAACAAGCGGACTCTATTCAGAAAAAATGGCATACTGCAGGTTTCAAAACAATAACAGTCGCCAGCTCTCCCTACCAATTCGACGAACAATCACTTATTCGCGCAACTAAATATCTCGAACAATCTTCCATCCAGACGATTGTACTTGATTGTATCGGTTATACACAAAAAATGAAAGGAATAGTTAGAGAGCATACAACTAAAAATGTACTATTATCACGAAATATCGTATTTAAGAATGCCGGAGAATTGTTTTAACAATAAGCTATGTGAAATCATGAGAATGACAATTTAAATATACCGATATTCATAAACTGCATTCCAAATGTTAGCCTAACATATAGAGTGCAGTTTTATTTTTTTACCTAATAATTTTCAATCGCCATTTTCCTGTGCAGACGATCATGATTGAATAAGAGACTTGTGATTGCTTAAGCATTTGAAATGGAACTATCCTTAAAACCCTTTTTCTATACGGCCTATAAGCTTTCTGCCTCTCCACTTTTTCATTATTTACACATTTCAAGCTGAATAATTTTTTAAAGCGGACATCAAATAGCTGCTCGTCTATTTAATTTGCAGTTGTGAAGTTCATTCAATGGACTGGACAAACTGAATAAGTAAGTGATTAAACTCCTCATAGTTGTCATAATTTGCATTATGAGAGGCATTCGAAATTATTTTCAACGGATATCCTGTTTTTTCAGTCCATCGATTGCAGTATTCTTGAACATACCCTGTATGATCATATTCTCCATAAGTAATCAAAACAGGACAATTAAATTTTACTTCGTCTTCTATCTTAAGAAACTCTCCATATACTGCACTACTAGCATTTAGCATGCCTTCCTTACCCAATTTTACTAATGACCGGTACATACTTTCTCTCGCTTCATCAGATACAGTAATACTTTTCGCAACAGCTTTACAGTAGTAACGATAGGGATATAAACGTGCAATGGTCGAATAATGTTTTAGAAAAAAAAGTTCTGAACTCTTATAGTAATGTTTACCAAAAGGGGTTGTACCGATTCCTAAAAACCCGATCACTCTCTCTCCATGCTCTTGAATAAAGGACTGAGCGATATACCCCCCTGCCGACTGCCCTACCAGAACTATTTTTTCAATCCTCTCCTGTTCAAGGATAGCTAATAACTCTTCGTTTACGTTCTTGAAGCTGAAATTTGCATACGGTCTCGACTTTCCATGTAAAGGATAATCCCAAGTAATTAACGGATATTCAGGTTTAAGATGATCGACTTGCTTATCAAAAAGGGTATGATCGGCGGTTAATCCGTGACAGAATACAATCGCAAATTTATTTGATGCCACCATTTCGTTCTTCCAATAATAGACGACTCCCCTTGATGATTGTATTCTTCTTTCCCTCATTAACAGCCCTCCAGATAATAATTTCGTTTTAAACTTGTTAAATACAAACGAAACTCCTCTAATACCACTTCTTTCTTCGTTTCACCCTGATCAAAGACTCTAACATAAAATCCATTTGATAAATCTAGGAGGATATCATAGAGTATCCCTAAGTCCTCTTCAAATTTAAATTTAGATTTATCAACAAGATTTAATACTTCGGTTTTTCTTCTACTTATATCTTCCAATATAATCCGATTGATTTCTTCATTATTAATTAAATTATTTTCATCGTATACCCTCATAATAAATTTGTATTGAAACGGGAACGTCTCAACTAATTTTACACGTTGATTAACTTCATTTTCTATTAGTTCAAAAAAATCTTGTCCTCTATCTATTTTGATTCTTTTTTCCCCTTGAATTATTTCCATAGCTGATTGAAACAAAAATTCATATAATGTTTGCTTGTTACGAAAATAGTGGAACAATAAAGATTTAGATATTCCAGCATCATCTGCAATCAGTTGCATGGATGCTTTTTTGTAAGTATGACTTGAAAATACTTTAAAACCTGCGTTAAGTATTTTCTGTTGCTTTAATTCAGGTAATGTTAAAAAACGTTTATTCATTTCCAACCTCTTTTGACCGAATCGGTTTATAATTATAGGCTTTGTTTAATGTCGGTGCTAATTTTCTCTTATCATAGAATCAGAGGAACTTTTTGCATGGTGTGTGAAAACAAGGCTTCACACAAAATGAGGCAAAAATCGGCCACAACATTGCTTAACATAACGTAATTATAAAAAAGATACACGGATTGACCGATTTTGTGAAGGGGACAAATCTCTTTTCACGTCAAAATTCCGTTACGAAAGTACTTTTGTTTGAAATAAAAGGAAAAATAAATTGACAGGAAACACCGTGTCATAAAAAAAGAAAAGACCGGTTACTTGATAAAATTCCTTTCAAGTAACGGGTCCTTAAAATCAGCATTCGCATTTCTATCTAGCTAGTTCTTATTTTCCAGCGGCAAGGCCTTCCTTAGTAATGACTTCGTCAATACGTGCCATTGCCTCTTTTTCATCTTCACCTTTTGCCATTACTTTGACATTCGCCCCTTTTGGGATTCCGAGCGACATAACACCCATAATGGACTTCATATTCACCTGTTTACCGTTATATTCAAGAGTTACTTCCGACTTAAACGGTGAAGTACTATTCACTAATAATGTCGCCGGTCTCGCATGAATACCTGCATCATCAACGATCGTATAATTTTTTTCTATCAATGTTTACTCATCCTCCTATAAACCTTTAATCTAATTGCTCTCCATTACTTGCTATTACGTTTTTATACCACTCAAAAGATTTCTTTTTAATACGGCGTTTCGTTCCTCTGCCCAGATCATCTTGATCTACATAAATGTATCCATATCGTTTCGACATTTGGCTAGTTGAAGCACTTATCATATCAATACAACCCCAGCTCGTATAGCCAAATACATCGACTCCATCTATGATGGCTTCTTTTATTTGCTTGATGTGATCCCTTAAGTAGGAAATGCGATAATCATCAATAATTACATCGCCTTCTTCAACAACATCTGCTGCGCCCAATCCATTTTCGGCAATAAATAATGGCTTTTGGTAACGATCGTATAGTTGGTTTAATGCGGTTCGCAATCCTTTAGGATCAATCTGCCATCCCCAATCACTAGTTGGCAAGTATGGATTTTTAATTCCTCCCGTTATTAAATTCCCCACTGCTCCTTCTAGATTTTCAGGATGGGCGCTTACTGCACTAGACATATAATAACTAAAGGAAATAAAATCAACCGGAAACTCTTTAATCATTTGTTCATCTTCTGGCTCTGTTTCGAGTTTAACACTCTTTTCAGCAAACATCCTTGCTGTATATGCTGGATAATAACCTCGTGCCAGAACATCTGTAAAAAATAGGGATTCACGCTGCTTCTCTATTGTTTTTTGAATATCATCTGGATCACAGCTATATGGAACAAGGAGTTGATAACTAATCATACACCCAACTTTTGCAACAGGGTTAATTTCTTTACAAGCTTTAGTTGCCAAAGCACTGGCAACAAATTGATGATGCGCCCCTTGAAACTTTGCTTGTTCAATATGAGGGTGATTTTCCTCAACAACACCGATACTGACAAAAGGATGATGTTTCACGCAATTTATTTCATTAAAAGGAATCCAATATTTTACTTTACCTTTGTATCGATTAAAAACAGTCGTTGCAAAACGGACATAGAAGTCGATTACTTTACGGTTTACCCAACCGCCGTACTCAGTGGCTAAATATAGGGGCATTTCATAATGTGATAAAGAAACGAGCGGTTCAATGCCATATTTCTCTAGTTCATCAAAAACGCGATCATAAAAAGCCAACCCCGCTTCATTCGGTTCCAGCTCGTCTCCATTTGGAAAAATCCTTGTCCATGCAATCGACATTCGGTATACTTTAAATCCCATTTCAGCAAATAAAGCGATATCTTCTTTATAGTGATGATAAAAGTCTACTCCATGTCGCTTCGGATAATATTTATCACTGGAAGGATCTTGAGCTTCTTCAACTTGTCGGTGGGTCATCATATGCCATTGATCCGTCCAATTTTCTTTCGGCATGCTCTCATCAAAAATATAAACATCAGAGACAGATAAGCCCTTACCACCAACATCACTCGCTCCCTCTACTTGCATTGCAGAAGTGGCTCCTCCCCATAGAAAGTTATCTGGGAATTTGGTTCTCAAGTGAAACATCTTCATAAACCTCCACTTTTTTATTTCTCACATTTGAATCGATTTCATCATCTACAACTGTTCATTCATTTAAACGAATTTACTTATTAACGTTCGTTTTTAATTCCTGACGAATTGACTCCGTTACAAACAGGCACTCTTCCTTTACGTCAAGCCATTCCTTTTAATCACATCTTGGTACCAGTAGAAACTTTTCTTTTTAATTCGGCGCAAATCTTTTTCATCCACTTCATTGCGATTGACATAAACAAAGCCGTAGCGTTTTTGATAACCATTCAACCAGCTTAACAGATCGGTGAACGACCAAGCACAATACCCTATTACATTCACTCCGTCCGATATTGCATCCTGAATGGCCGATACGTGGGATTCCAAAAATTTAATGCGGTAATCATCATTGATGACATCACCTTCTTCAACCGTATCAAATTCACCAAGTCCATTTTCTGTAATTAATACTGGAAGATGATAGCGTGCTTCGATACGTCTAAGAGCAATACGAATTCCCATTGGATCAATCTCCCAATCCCAATTCGTGGTTTCAACGAAAGGATTGTCAGTCGTTTTGTACATACCAGGTACTCCAGAATGCTTCGTAGAGCCCTTTTTGCCGGTTGTATTTTTCACGCCCGCACCGACTCCGCCTACCAATGGATTCTTCTCGACAGCAGTCGTACGGTAGTAGTTTACACCCATAAAATCAGGCTTTGCCGAACTCAATAATTCGAAATCTCCTTCTTCAACTGTCGGAGTAAGGCCATTCTCCTCTAGGTATTTCCAAGCGGCAGTCGGATATGTTCCCCAAGCGTAAACATCCATCCAAAAATAATTAAGGAGATCCTCTGCGTTTTCAAACGCCATAATATTTTCCGGGTTTGAATTGATTGGATAGTACGGTCTATACGCAAAACTTGGTCCAATTTTGCCATCTGGAACATATTTTCTAAACGAATGAATGACGGTAGCGTTGGCTAAGTTTGCAATATGGTTTGCTTCATACATTCTCTTTTTATCACGAATCCCAGGTGGATGGAGCCCCGAGTCATAACTATAACCTACAAAATAATTTTGCTCATTAAGCGATACCCAGTATTTCACTCGGTCACCGTAGCGCTTGTAGAGAATGACCGCATATCGATTGAAATCCTCAATAATCTTTCTTGATTCCCAGCCACCATACTCTTCAAGAAGTGCTTGTGGCAGATCCCAATGATACAGAGTTAGAATGGGCTCAATTTCATATTTCAGAAGCTCGTTAATTAAATCATCATAAAACTGCAAACCCTGTTCATTGACCTCTCCATTACCGTCAGGAATAATACGGCTCCATGCGACCGAGAACCTGTAAGCTTTAAGACCCTGTTCAGCCATCAGCTTTACATCTTCTTTAAAACGGTGATAATGATCAACAGCCACATCTCCATTAGAGCCTTTATACGTTCTCCCTTCCTCTCGAACAAAAATATCCCAAACAGATGGACCTTTACCATCTACATTCCATGCACCTTCAACTTGATAAGCAGCAGAAGCCGCTCCCCATAAAAAATGAGGTGGAAAATCAGCCTTATTTTTATGTTCCAAGATAAACCCTCCTTCAATAATCTTGATTTTCGGTTCTTGTGTGGCAAAAAATGAGGTTATTTTTTTACGTTCCTCTCATACAACGCTCTGCCATCTGTTTCAATCACATTCTTGTACCATCCGAAGCTCTTCTTTTTTCTACGTTCCAGTGTCCCATTTCCATCATTATCTTTATCGACGTAAATATAACCGTAGCGTTTCTCCATTTCTCCTGTTCCAGCACTGACAATGTCTATTGGTCCCCACCATGTATAACCGATAACTTCACACCCATCCTCGATCGCTTCCTGCAATTGAATTAAGTGTTTACGGATATAGTCAATTCTTGCGTCATCATGAATCTCGCCATTCTCGTCAATTTCATCACGTCCACCATAACCATTTTCAACGATGAATAGTGGTATTTGGTAGCGATCATATAGTTCATTACATACGTACCTTAAGCCTTTTGGATCAATGGGCCATCCCCATTCCGTTTTTTCCAAATATGGGTTTTCAAGACCGATAATGCCGCCAGTGTTTCCTAGGATTGGCATCCCAGCTTTATGGGTGGAACTTCTGTAATAACTGAAGCCAAGATAATCCACCGTGTTTTCCTTAATTAGTTCCAGATCTCCGTTCTCCATCACTACTGAGATTCCATGCTCCTTCCAAATCCGCTTCGCATAGCTTGGGTAATAACCTCGAATCATCACATCTGAATAAAATAGCGATCTCCTTCTCAATTCATAAGAGTCGAAAATATCATCCGGATTACATGTGTGAGGATATATCGGACTTAAAGAAAGCATGCAGCCCATTTTGGCATCTGGTGAGATTTCATGGCAGAGTTTCTTAGCAAGAGCACTTGCGACAAATACATGATGTGATGCCTGGTAAATATCTTGCAATTTCTGTTCTTCATCCTTTATCAAAATTCCCCCTGCTGCAAGTGGAATGGTATGAAAATGATTTATTTCATTGAAGTTCATCCAATATTTAACTTTATCCTTGTATCTGGTAATGATCGTTCTTGCATACCTTTCATAAAAACCGATTAGTTGCCGATTCTTCCAACCATCATATTTGAGTATTAAATTCAAAGGGATTTCAAAATGCGAAATAGTGATCACTGGTTCAATCCCATATTTCAGAATCTCATTAAATAGATCGTCGTAAAATTGCAACCCTTTTTCATTGGGCTCTTCTTCATCACCATTGGGGAATATTCTTGACCACGCAATCGAAGTTCTAAAGCACTTAATCCCGCTTTCTGCAAGTAATGCAATATCCTCTTTGTAACGGTGATAAAAGTCAATCGCTTCATGACTGGCATAAAAGTGTTCTTCATGCACTTCTCCATCAAAATGCCCGCCTACTATCCCGTTTCGATACACATCCGATATAGCCGGTCCTTTACCATCTTCATTCCATGCGCCTTCCGCCTGATTCGCGGCAATGGCTCCGCCCCATAAAAAATCTTTTGGAAATTCCTTCATACTAAAACCTCCTTAGTTTTCACTAAGAACCGCTGCGCTGAATTTACACAGCGGTCCTCATTGCTTACAAAACAACTGCGGTCAACAATACATCTTGCTTCTTAACCGATTGTTGCTCGGTTTCTATGACATCTGTATAATCATTTGAATTCGTAATAATAACAGGAGTGGTCACATCATAGCCAGCTTCCTTGATTTTCTCTAGATCAAATTCAATCAAAAGTTGACCTTGCTCAACATCATCATCTTGGTTGACATGTGTTTTAAAGAATTCTCCCTCTAGTTTGACAGTATCAAGGCCGATATGAATTAAGATTTCAGTATTAAGATCTGAAGTTAGACCTATTGCATGTCCTGTGTGAAACAGGGTTGTTACTTTCCCTGAAACTGGAGAGAAAACTTTTCCATCCTCTGGCAAGATAGCAATGCCTTTGCCCATCGCTTCAGTAGAGAAGACAGGATCATTTACTTGGTTAAGTGGAACAATTTGTCCAGTCATTGGAGAAAGAATTGTTGAGCGCTCAACGGGCTTCGTTTTTTTCGGTTCTTCTTTTGGTGAAGGCTCTTCTGTCCCTTCTTCATCAAAACCTAAAATATAAGTTAATGCAGCAGTTACAGTAAATGCGATCGTAATACTAATAATGTAATACACAAACGTTCCTGTCATAAATGCAGGGAGAGTAGTTAACGCAGGGAAAACATATGCCATTACCGTTGTATTCATTGCCCCTGCAAAACCTCCACCAAGCATTCCCCCAATTACTGCCGCGATCATAGGACGCTTGTATTTAACCGATAAACCATACACAATCGGCTCGGTGATACCAGCAAGAATAGCAGGCATTAACACTGATATCGCTGTTGATTTTAGCTTTTTATCTTTTGCTTTCAAGAATACACCAAATGCAACACCAGCTTGGGCAAACGTTGCATTCGCAACCGGTGGGCGAATCGTATCAAAACCGGTTGTACTAAGGTTGTTAAGCATTGCTGGTACAATCCCCCAGTGAATACCAAACATAACAAGGAATGTCCAGCCGGCTCCTATGACAGCACCTGTCACCATACCACTAGTGCCACTCAAGTAAGAGATCGCATCACCAATCCAGTTCCCAAGGAATACACCTACAGGACCGATCACACCGGCTGTGAGTGGGACCATAATTAGAAGTGATAACATTGGGACCGCAAACATTTTGATTAAATTAGGAATGTAACGATTCAAGAAACGCTCTAAATATGAAAATGCCCAAATCGCTAAAATAGCAGGGATGACGGTTCCGCTATAACCCATTAGAACGATAGGAAGTTTCGCAAATTCAACGACATCACCAACTTCACTCATTAGACCCGTAAACTTTGGTTCAAGTAGAGCCGCCATAATCGCAAATGACACAAATTGGTTTGTGCCAAATGCCTTCGCTGCTGAAAAAGCGAGCACAAGTGGGAAAAAGTAAAATACTGCGTTAGAAGCTGCACTTAATATCAAATACGTACTGCCTTCTTCAGACATCCCGAAATAGGTTGTCATGATTACCAGCAGAGCTTTCAGCATACCTGAACCTGCCAGTAATGGGACTATCGGGGTAAAGATACTTGACATGATATTAAACATGCGGGCAATTGGATTGCCTTTCTTTTCATCTGTTGCTTTCTCTGAAGATGCTACTTCAATTTTGTACATGCTCTTAATCGTTTCAAAAACATCCGCAACATGATTGCCGATTACAACCTGAAATTGACCGTTGCTTTCGACAACCGTGATAACACCATCGGTATTTTGCAATTCCTTTTTATTGAACTTGCTTGCGTCTTTAAGTTTAAAACGTAGGCGTGTCATACAGTGATATAAGCTTTGTACATTTTCTTCTCCACCTACACCATCGATAATTGACTTAGCCAGATTTTTATAATCTGCCATTGTAGTTTTCCTCCTATCTGTCATCTTTCTTAGTTTTTCAATAAAAAAACCTGAAATGAATACAGAGTCCACAGCTTGCGACCGTTGTTGATCGCTGCTGTTTCCTTCTCTGTTTCATTTCAGGTAATGCCTTTTACAGTAACACCCTGAATAATTAAGTTGTTTGTATCGTTATCCTTCGTTTCGGCTCGTTACACGGTTTATATGAAGGACTAGATAGACCATTTCTGCTTTTGAAAGAGAAACCCCATAACCATTTGCCACATATTTTTCAATCTTCTTGATACATTCAAAAGCTTTTTTATACTTATGCTGAACTTGCTCGTATAAATAGTCATCATCCTGATGTCCGGTATCACCGGAAAGTATTCGTTGTGCAAAAAATTTAAGATGGGTGACAAGTCTTCCATAATTCCAGGAATCCTCATCGAACTCAATTCCAAAGTGGTATTTTATAATTCCGAGAATATCTTGAACGAATTGAGTAATTTTCACCGTCCTGTTGACTTCCTCCCCTTCCATTTGTGCATTGGCAAAATGAAAGGCGATAAACCCCGCTTCATCCTCACTGAATTCGACACCGACTTTAGCCTTGATAATCTCGAGTGCTTTCAGGCCAATCTCAAATTCTGTCTTGTACAATTTCCTCGCTTCCCATAGCAATACGTTATGGATATCTAGGCCATCCTTATATCGTGAAACAGCATAGTAAATATGGTCTGTCAAAGCCAAGAAAAGATAGTCACCTATTGGCGTTTTGATTTTTGTCCTTGCATACTTAATAATTTCTTCGGCAATCTCAGCGTACACAACCGGAACTTCTTTTAGCAGATTTGCCATTTTCAATGAAAGGTTCTGGGATTGAAGGGTAAACACCTTGCTGATCTTCGACTCATCAATAATATCTCCCGGCTTACGATTAAAGGCTATCCCATTTCCGAAAACAACAACTTCCTGGTGGTTTTCGTTTTTGGCCAGTACAACATTATTGTTCAGTGTTCTCTTAAGAATCACAGCACCATCCCCCCTTTTCATTTCAACATTGCACTTGATTCTAAAAAATTTACCCTTTTAATTTGGACAAAATAACCTATTTTTATGTTCCCACCACAAATCAAGAATAAAATAAAAAACCCGAATCTGCATGCAAGAAAAAATGTTCCCTTGCTTGTTTGCAAATTCAGGTTATGCCTTCTTCAGTAACACCCTGATAATCATTAAATTATAAGTGAAGCGCTTACTTATGTCATTATTTTAATATATGATGAAACTCTTGTCAAATATATTTTAGATCGCTCTTAATTCGTCCAATAAAAATGGGTCACGTTTGCTTTCCTGATTAGAAAAAAAGAACTTTGCCGAGAGAAAATATGAAGAATAGCTATTAATATACTTGACTACCATTGTCCTGTTATACTAATTAAAAGATAATAGTCAAAAAGGAGTTTGCTAATACATATGTTCATTCTTATTTTACTCATCGCCATGTTGTTGTATGGCGCGATTGTCTACTATATCGGCAGGGTAGGCTATCGCTGGATTCGACCAGAATCATCAAGTCGACGCTTTAAGGTGCTTTATATTATCATCGTTGGATTGACAGCAAGTTCATTTATTGTCGGCCGCATGTCCGGGCTGACATTTGTGAATATTGTTGGCGCGTATTGGATGGCTTGCTTGTATATGTTAATACTTTTAGTACCACTTGCCCATATTACGGTTATCCTTTTGCGTTTCACCCGTTTGCCGAGGAAAAGAACGCAAAAATGGGCTGGTTACGTTACTCTTGGTCTACTCATATCTTTTTTGGGGTATGGGAGCTTCAACGCATACAGTCCTGTTGTTAACAACTATGAAATTACAATTGAAAAAGGTTCTTCCTCACTTGATAATCTGACGATCGCAATGGCAGCTGATACTCATTTCGGTCTGCTCTCCGGAAAAGCTCACGCAGAGCGGTTTGTCAAAGAAATGAATGCACTTCATCCAGATTTAATCCTTCTGCCAGGTGACATTTTTGATGATGATATCCAGCCATTTCTCGATCAGAAGATCGATCAAATCTTAACGAAACTCAAAGCACCTTATGGTGTCTACGCTTCACTCGGTAATCACGACAAACATGATGGCACGATGCAAGAGCTTATCGATGCATTGGAACGCAGTGGTATTCATGTGTTATATGACGATACAGTGGATATTGAAGAACAATTGACGCTTATCGGTCGAAAAGACAAAACAGATCGCGACAGGCTTCCTTTAAATGCCCTAATGAATGGGGTCGATCTTACAAGACCGACCATTTTAATTGATCATCAGCCATATGAGCTTGATATTGCCGAGCAAGAAGGCATTGATTTAATGGTATCCGGTCATACTCACGGTGGACAAGTATTCCCCGGTAACCTTATCACGAATGCAATGTATGAGAATGATTGGGGTCATCTGCAAAAGGAACGAATGCACTCGATCGTTACGAGCGGCTTTGGCTTTTGGGGGCCTCCAATTCGGATTGGAACACGTTCTGAAATTGTCAATATTCACGTACAATTTGAGTAGCTAAAAAAATCAAGCATGAACAAATGGCGTCCAGCATATATTGGCACAATCTATTCTTTACTAGCAGATCATGGTTACAAAAAAGACTGTTTCTCTGAAGAACTTAAGCAAAATTGGCGCCTAACAATGTTCAATTTTTTATCTAGAAGTCTGTTCATATCCAATAATTAAGAGCTTGTGCCAAGACACAAGCTCTCTTTTCCAGTTCATTATCCAAGCTTACGTTTTTCTTTTTCTTCTTCCTTCAATTCATCATACCAACGGCCATGATGTTCCTCTGCATACTTCTCTGTCACATCACCTTTAAAAATTCCATTTAATGATGGTTTTGCTAGTTTTATAGACATATAAATATGAGCAATAGCCACAGCGGCTGAAAGTCCTAAACCAACATTATGGATTGGATATGCCCACAACACAAAACCATGAGGGAAATATAGCGGGAACCACATTACAATTCCTGACCCAATTAGCATAATGGCTGTCACAATCATTAACCAAGAGTTTATTTTTTCTCCCGCGTTAAAGAAATCTTGCTTCGGTGTCTTTGCCTTCAAACCAAAGAATTCTTTAGGAAATTGCGTTAAAAACTGAAAATCATGCTTCTTCCAAGAAAATATATTTTTGCTCCATCTTCTTAACCCTTGGCGGTCAAAGAAAATTAAAATCGGCA
This sequence comes from Robertmurraya sp. DFI.2.37, assembly GCF_029211245.1. Classification (NCBI taxonomy): domain Bacteria; kingdom Bacillati; phylum Bacillota; class Bacilli; order Caryophanales; family Bacillaceae; genus Robertmurraya; species Robertmurraya sp. DFI.2.37. The sequence goes on from NZ_JARGEJ010000041.1 coordinate 36,247, forward strand.
GCGGCAGCATAAATGTCACTGCTGCAATACGGTGCACCAAACGAGCTCCAGCTGGACCACCGAAGATAGGGTAAAGCCAGTCGAAAAATTCAGTATACATCGGTAGGGCAGAAATATAGAGTATAAAAAATGAGCCTGCATTTACCCAATGGGAGATAATAAAACCTTTATTAAAGCGTTTTACCATTCTCGGATTGCCCCTATTGCTCATGATCCTCTCCTCCTTCTACTCCTCCTTTTTCTTTTTTCATCGCATGGGTGATAATGGAACCGACAACCGCCATTGTAGTTGCTCCTAACATCATTTTACCTGCTGGTTGAACGACATCTTTCCAAATTGCTAGACTCGTAGGAACTTTTGGATTTTCAGGTAGCCCGAACGTCGAAGGACGATCAGTCAAAACATACATCATCGTTGTCCCGCCAACACCATTAGATTGGTCGACGCCATAAAGCTGTGCATTTGGGTAATCCTTCTTAAGCGCCTCTAGCCTTTTTTCTGCTATCGCTGTCATTTCTTCTCTTGTCCCATACAAAATTGCATCTGCAGTACAGGTTTGTGCACAAGACGGCACCATCCCATTCGCAATTCTATCCTCGCACAAATCACACTTGGTGCTCTTATTTGTTGTTTTATCAATTTTTGGAACACCGAATGGGCAGTTAGTTGCACAATATCCACAGCCGACACATTTATCATAATCAAAGGAAACGACACCGTTATCTAATTTAGTTAATGCATCCTCCGGACACGCCTTCGCGCATGCTGGGTCACCACAATGCATACACTGAAACTTAAGGAAATCCCAACGGAATTGTCCATTTTCATACGTTTCTTTCATTTTTATTAAATTATAAGTTGTCGGGCTTAAATCACTATGGGATTGGAATTCTCCCACAAATGGTGTAGGATCTGATGGGAGGTTTTTCCATTGTTTACAAGCAACCATACAAGCTCTACAAGCGGTACACTTCGAGATATCATGCAGCATTGCTATTTCCTGTGCCATACATTCACTCCTTTCCTTAATACCAACCTACTTTTGTTGACGTTATATTTTTAATCGCCTTTAAAAATTCTTTTAATTCTAATTTAGTCGTAAAAAAACCTGGACTAACTCGAATCGTTCCTTCTCCATCATCACCGTATGTGCCGATTGTTTTATGAGCTAACGGGGCACAATGAAGACCCGTTCTCACGTATATACCATAATTTTGATTAAGCATATGTCCAATATCCTCTGGATCCCAGCCTTTGATTGTAAAAGATAGTACGGCTACTCTCGCTTCATCGGGTGAAGGACCATAGAGGATAACTTCCTCGTTATACGATAGTTTTTCCCAAAGGTAACGTAAATGGGTAAGTTCTGTCTCCGCAATGGTCTCAATACCAGTATCTTCAATAAAGGTAAGCCCTTCTCCAAGGGACAGTATTCCTGGAATATTATGCGTTCCAGCCTCAAAAGCTTCCGGCCAATTAACAGGCTGTGATTCAGATTTAGAGTCAAAACCTGTTCCTCCTTCTCTCCATGCTTTCAATCCTTCAATACGAGAGCCAATCACAAGTCCTCCTGTTCCCTGCAGTGCAAATAGCCCTTTATGCCCTGCAAAAACAAGCATATCGATATGCTGTTTTTCAAGATGCAAAGGTAAAACACCAGCGGTTTGAGCGGCATCCACTAATAAAAAAGCACCGCGTTTCCGTACTTCTTTCCCAATCTCTTCAATCGGTTGAATTGCCCCTGTCACATTTGATGCATGACTAACAACGACTAATCTGGTTTTTTCATTTATTTTTTCATACAAAGCTTTCGTATTGAGATATCCCTTTTTATCACAAGGAATAACATCTAGAACAATTTTCCCTTGTGATTCAAGACCACGTAGCGGACGTAGGACAGAATTGTGCTCCATGCTTGAGATGATGACATGGTCACCATCTCGAACAAATCCCTTTATTGCCATGTTTAAAGCATCTGTTGCACTATAAGTAAATACGACGCGAAAATCCTCTAGAACGCCAAAAAACTTGGCTAACTGCTTTCTTATCACAACAATCTCATCGTTTGCTTTTGCTGAAATTTCATGCATGCCTCGACCAGGTGTTCCAACGCCACGCGAAATCGTTTCAAATACTCTCTCTAAAGAATGAGGCGGTTTTGGAAATGATGTGGCTGCATTATCTAAGTAAGCTTTCATTATATATTTATTAAGTGAGTACCCATTTTTACATACCCACGCTCCTGAAGTAATAAATCGAGATGTAAAGTCATCCAATCAAGAAGTGCAGCCTCTTCCTCTCCCTTATTGGTATAGACTTTGATATAACTATTGCAGCTATTGCATACATCAACGCGTATATCCTCTTCCTCATTTATTTCCATAATGCGCAGCAAATTCGGATCTTCATTTTTACAATAAGGACACCCCATCCTTTTATAGAGCCATTGTGACCTACAGCATCCACAAACTAAATGTCTTTTTCTGCCTTTATTGCTCCGCTTTAATTGAGCCATATTAGGAAGTGCCCCACAAGTAGGACAGTATTCCCTATTCCATGATTGCTGCTCTTCCCATTGTTGCAGCTCTGATAGATGTGGTTGTAAAACATAAGAAAGCGCTGTCCAGCCGAGAAACCAAATGATCCCTTCATTCAATTGATGTTTATCAATGATTTCACCGAGAGTTTGATAGTCTTCATTCATTAAAGAATGAATAACAGCTCTTATAAAAGCTTCATCCTGTTCCATCACTTTGCCTAAGCTCGAACAACTGGCTCGAAACGGTTCAGGTACTTCTTTATACTCTGCCAATGATGTTAAAGCCTTTAACGCTCGACAAGCTTGCTCAAAAATTGGGACAGTTACATGTTCAGACTTTAAAACGGGTATTCCTCTATTAAATTCATCTTTCGCCGCATCTAAATTTTTTATGTTCTCCACCTTAAATGACACATGGCCTAGAATCGATTCAATGACTTCGTGAAAACGGGCAATTTCCTCTAAAAACGGTCGCTCTTGCAACCATTTTTCTTTAAGTGTAAGTTGTTTTGTCATAGTCATATTGAGTCCCCTATGCTTTTTTTAAGCTTTCTTTATATTAACAAGACAAGCTTTTGTTTCTTGAATCCATGTGTTTGGATCACCTGCATCTATCGTTAATAAATTTGTACTAGCAGCTGTACTTAAACCTTTATAACCCCAATTGTAAGGCATCCAAACCACCGTAACTTCCTCACCATTGATCTGCAACGGTTGAATGCGATGTGTTACCATCACTTTTACCTCAATTTCACCACGTGCTGAGCTAACTGCCACACGGTCACCATTCTTCACACTTAATTTATTAGCTAACTTCACCGGCATTTCGATATATGTCTCTTTCACCAATTCATTCAACCACGGGACATTTCTTGTCACTGAACCTGCACACCAATGTTCTGCAATACTTGAGGTACAAAGGACATACGGGAAATCTTCTTTCTTCCCGATAGGTTGTTTCGCTTCTATCCTTGGATATTTTAAGCAAGGGTTGATAGCGACATCAGGATGCAGAATATTTGTTGTCGGACTTTCCACTGGCTCGTAAAATTCTGGGAGCGGCCCATCTGCTGGAACGCTTGAAACATCACGTGGCAAAGGCTCATAAGTAACGTCCGGATCATGATAAGTATTGGCAATGAGGCGACCAACACCTTCCCCTGTCATTCTGAACGGCTTTCGTCCACCTGGTTGATCAGGTCCATCATTGATATTCCCAACATCCGGTATATCATGTCCAGTCCATTTTCCTTCAGCGGCATCCCACCAGATGTATTTATTCTTTTCGTCAAAAGGCTTTCCATTTATGTCAGCCGAAGCTCTGTTATAAATGATCTTAATATTTCCAGGCCAGCACCACTTAAATTCTGGAAACACACCTAATCCACTTGGATCGCTATTTCCAGTACGCATAGAATGATTTCCTTCTTCTGTATATACACCTGCGTATAACCAGTTACCTGAGCTTGTTGAGCCATCATCCTTTAAGGCGCTAATTCCCGTCGCTAATTTGCCTGTTTTTAAATCATAGCCATTAATTTCTTTTAATACAGCATCCGCCATCCTTGTATTTTCCTTAGGATAATCCCATGTTAACTTCTTAAATATTTCATCCTTTGGATCGGTAGAATTTTTATATAAATCTCTCATTTTTGTATAAATTAGATCGAATATTTCGAGATCGCTTTTTGCTTTACCAACCGGTTTGATTCCCGTATATCGCCATTGAACAAGACGGCCAGAGTTCGTTAATGTTCCCTCTTTTTCCAGGAAGGAAGCAGCAGGGAGGAAAATAACCTCCGTTTTTATTTCTGAAGGATCAACACCTGGTTTTTCCCAGAAACTTGCTGTTTCTGTCATAAATAAATCATTTACAACAAGCATATCGAGTTTACAGAAGCCTTCGTGGACGAGGTTCAAGTTAGGACTTGTTACCATCGGATTTTGCCCAACGATATACATAAATTTCATCGTGTTATCTAACGCTGTTTCAAAGATTCTATAAATCGAATAGTTCTTATTTGCATCTTTTTTCGGCAGCCAACCATAGCCAAAATCGTTTTCTGGTTTTGCATTTTCGCCAAACCATGCTTTTAGAAGGTTTACAAAAAATCTTCTTCTAAATGTTCCATTTTTCTTTGTCCAATCATCCAGTGTAGGCTGATTTGAATTCGGCCAGTTAAAATAGCCAGGAGCATAATTAAAAAGTAAGGCAAAGTCTGTTGAACCTTGAACATTTGGTTCACCACGCAAAGCATTAATACCCGTTCCTGGCTTCCCGACATTTCCTAAAAGTAGTTGCAGTACGCCAAACGAACGAATATTTTGAACACCTACCGTATGCTGTGTCATTCCCAAAGCATACATAATTGTGCCTGGTCCAGCATTCACATAAGTATCCGCTATCAATTTGATCGTCTCAACGGGAATGCCGGTAATATCTGAAGCTACTTGAAAAGTGTAACGACTATAAAACTTCTTTAATTTTGTAAATCCACATTGTGGATCATCCAGGCTCGTACCGATAATTGGCGTTCCTTCCTCATTAAGCTGATAAGACCATGAGTCTGTTGCATATTTTTTTTCTTCCTCATCATAGCCAGAGAATACGCCATTATCGAACGAGAACTCTTCGTTCGTATAATACAATGCATTTGTATGTGTTCTTACAAATTTCCTCATTGTATAGTTTATTCTCCAAAATATAGTTAATGATGGCACCTAAAAAGGCAATATCCGTTCCTGGGCGAATTTGTGCATAAATATCTGCTATTTTTGAAGTTCTCGTATAACGAGGATCGACATGAATAACCTTTGCGCCATTTTCCTTCGCCCTCATAATCCATTTCATAGACATAGAATGGTTTTCAGCGGCATTACTGCCTTCAATCAAGATAACTTTAGCATTTTTTAAATCAATCCAATGATTTGTCATCGCACCGCGACCAAACGAAGCCGACAAACTGCCGACTGTAGGACTGTGTCATAATCGGGCTTGATGCTCGATATAGGTAACACCTAATGCTCGAGCCATTTTTGCTAACAAATAACATTCTTCGTTATTGTTTTGCGCTCCACCAACAAAGCTGATCGCTTCAGTTCGATTAGCGAGATATTCTATCCCCTCTTCGCTATCCTTCGTAATCCAATTTTCATCACGGACTTTCTTCATCTTCTTCGTCACTTTGTCAATCGCTTCATCCCAGCTAATTTCTTGCCATTTGTCACTTCCAGGAGCGCGATATAATGGAGTTTTCACACGTTGATCAGAGTTAGGCACCACTGACATGGAAGCTCCCTTACTACAAAGCGAACCTTCATTAATAACATGATCAGGGTCACCCTCTAAATTGATTAATTTGTCATCTTTCACATGACAAATCATTCCGCAACCAACTGAACAAAATGTACAGACTGATGTAAATTCTTTAGAATCTTCCAATTTGAACTCTTTTGTTGAAGCTTTAATTTTCTTTACATCAAATCCAAGCTCAGTTATCGCCAAGCCTACCCCCAGTACACCGGTAAGCTTTACGAATTCTCTTCGATTTATCTTCATCCCTTAACCTCCCCAACGTGAACATTATTTTGCAAAGTCATGAGCAAACATTCCTCCCTATGAAAACTTTATATGTCTTTTTAGACATATATAATTCGCTTTCATTTTTGCAGAATATAAAAAAGTATTCTATAACATATGTCACAGCAGACATATATCAAGGAAATGATCTTGTTTCTTGAATTGATTACTAGGACTATGCAAAAGACGAATGATTTCACCTTTAAGACAAATTATTTCGGTTTAATTACGAACATTATTTAAAACGAAATAGTTTTCATTCGTAAATAATCATTAAATTGTTTAAATATCAGTACAAAATAATTTTACGGTTGCAACCGTATAAAATCACAAATCTGATGTAAATGTGACCATTTATTGAAATTTACTTTTACTCCGTTAACCATTTGTAGATTTCTAGTAATGTTTTTTCCATATTACTATGCCCTCCTAAATAAAAAAGCGGTGTTCCTTTTTTGTCCATCTCTTTCATCACTTTCTTATAAAATGCATGAGACAATACCGCTGTATTAATAAAAACCGCATCTACTCTTTTTATTCTGGAAAGATCTCTTGTAATTTCATCCGTTTCAAACAATTCGACAGACGGAAGCCATTCTTTTAATTTTTGTTGCCAATTAAGAGAACCACCTATTACGACAATATTCATTGATTTTATAAATTCAATCATCGTATTAAGAGAAGGAACGTTCTCTTCCTCATTTTCTTCTGTTCTCTCCACCTTATAAGCATATGTCCTAAGGGCAAACACCTCTTCAGAATAATCTTCCAAATTCTCAATTTGCTGCTCTAATTGCCGAATCGTATAATTTTTTTGCCGAAGTTCCTCTGTAAGTCCGTCAACCTCTCGCTGCAATTGCTGATTTTTCAACTTCCATTCCCTTTCTTTCCTCGAAAGTTCAGCTTCTTGCTCTTTAATACGCGCCTCTTTTGCTTTTAATCCCAAATAGTACTCTCTTTTCGATTGTTCTAAATACATTTGCTTTGTTTCGTGGTAAAGAGAAACAAGACATTTTTGATAAAGACATGTGATCAAAAACAAATCTTGATCGTCATTTGTTATATAATGATATTTTTGCGCATACAAAAGCTCCAAAAAAACAGTATCTAATTCCATTTTAGAAAAGGGGATTTGATTAAGCGCATCCATTTCGTGAATCTGAAGCGTCTTTAACCACCCTCCAATCGCTCCTATATACCGAGTTGGCGAAACTTCAAAAACTTTTTTCTCAGCTTCTTCAACACTTATATTTGGGTTAGCTTCTTGGATTTTTTTTAATCGAATTGAAATAAGATAGTCTAAAAAAGTCCCGATCGTATCGAAACGAATATGTCGCGAAATCTCGTATTCTCTATATAACCTCTCTATCTCTTTCTTATTCTCAGCCAAACTTTTTTTGGAAAACATGACTTTTTGAATTTCCACTTCATTGAAGGTGGCCAATAACACATCCTGAAAAGACCGCCAGGCAACGTTCTCCTTATTAAATGATTTCCCGTATTGTTTACAGAGGTACCAAAGAACGATATTATGATAAATTAAATCTATTTCCTTAACTACTTTTGTCTTTTTCCTCTTTGCATAACTTCTCATGAAATGCTCAAAATCAATTCGTTTATTTAAATGAAAATATTGATAGACAAATTTGTAGCCTTTTTTAATCAATTTTTCAATTTGGGCAAATCGTTGCACTTGAATGCTCCATTCTAAAATCGCTGCTACTTGCCTTATCTTCTCTTCACTCTTTGTTGAATACATGGTGAATAACGCATTTCTTTTTAAAACACTATTTTGAAATGCTTCATAATACTCCCATTCTCTCTCCCGATAACAATTGTCAATGTAAGGATGCAAATAAGAATTGCCGCCCAGTGCGATGCTTAAATAACTATGTAAAATATTTTCGTCAAGCTCAAGATCTTGCGCTTGAATTAACACATCAAATAACCTCCTTCTTATTTAATTCGTATTAAACCATTAATCATGAACCAGAAAAATTCTAATAGATCTTTACTCAACTTTCGCAGACCAAATCAGGCAGGTAAGCCCTAATATAACCGGGTAAACCTGTAACCCATTGTGATAGTTGATTTTTAAGTAATTGCTGTGTTTGTTTATTCGTTTTCTTCAAGACAT
>NZ_JARGEJ010000410.1:0-346 GCF_029211245.1 Robertmurraya sp. DFI.2.37
CCGAAATGTTGAGCCGCTACGGTGACTCCTACAGCAAGGTGACCCCGGACGATGCGCAGGAACGCGAAAAGTTTCTGAAGGCACAGGCTGCCATCGTCGCAAAAATCAATGCCCCGGACGGTGCCGACATTGCCAAGATTGTTCATAGCACCGGAGGCGGCTTGCGGCGCGTATATACCGAAATCGAAAAATTAAGGAGGATGCAGGCATGATAAGCAAGATAGAAATGCAAGCGATGGATGCTGTTATCGGTATCCATCGCGAGATGAGAAAAGCGAATGAGATAGACTGGGAACAGCGCAGATATGAAATTGCCAAAAGCATGCTTCCGGTAGTAAGAAGCAAT
>NZ_JARGEJ010000411.1:0-345 GCF_029211245.1 Robertmurraya sp. DFI.2.37
CTGGCAGTTGGTGATTCCTGCATGCTGCTTGCCATCTCTAAAGCAAAATTCCAGTTGGAACCTGGTTCTGTAATAATCCAGCACCTCACGTCCATCCATGGAATCGTCTGTAGAGAAGTAAAGCTGCCACTTGTCTGTCCTCCCGTCCATCGGATACCAGACGGCTAAGGAAACATACCTTTTGAGAGCTTTTGCATATACCCTCAATCCGTATAGCTTTCCTTTGTTCACCTCGTATTCCTTGCACCGGGTCAAATCCAGATTGGCAAAGTCAATCCTGCCGTCAAACCACTTGGGATGACCACGTTTTCCTGTTTTCTGCTCCAATGTCGGATAGTACAGGAT
>NZ_JARGEJ010000412.1:0-345 GCF_029211245.1 Robertmurraya sp. DFI.2.37
TATAAAGATGTTATTGTTCTGACTGAAGTAGACCGTAAAATTATGGAGGACTTCATAGGACGGAAAGACCATATCTACACTTCTCCGGCTGTGGTGCAAGTGGGTGACAGGCTGGAACAGCCTTTTGTTCCGGTCCAAAGCGGACGCCTGACTTTTGTGGGAAGTGAGGATCATTTTCCCAATCTGGATGCCGTGGCATGGTTCTGTCACGAAGTGATTCCGCATCTGCGTAAACGTCATTTTTTGTTTACATTGCAAGTAATTGGTAAATGGCGTGGAGAGTGTATCAATCGTTTGCAGTCCGAATACCCGGAATTGAAGCTGGCAGGCTATGTGGAAGATCTG
>NZ_JARGEJ010000413.1:0-345 GCF_029211245.1 Robertmurraya sp. DFI.2.37
TAATTATCCGTATATCTTGCCACAGTGGGCGGATAAGGCGGTTCGAAAGGATGCCCCATATCCCGACGGAAGTCCATGCAGAAATAAGCCAGATCTTCCATGACAATCACATCATACCGGGTTGCCAGTTCACCGATTATCTGCAATTCCTCCTCTTCCAGACAAATCCATGCCGGATTATTCGGATTAGAATAGATAATCGCTGCTATATCGCCTTTACTCAGGAAACTTTCCAATTTCTCACGCAAGAACTGTCCCCGATAATGATAGATATCAAACTCTTCCCACTCCACGCCGATAATGCGAAGCTGGGATTTCTGAATGGGAAATCCGGGATCAATGAAC
>NZ_JARGEJ010000414.1:0-345 GCF_029211245.1 Robertmurraya sp. DFI.2.37
CTGCTGCAATAAACACTCCCATCAAAATATCTGTTGGGTTATGAGATACGGTACCGGAAAGCATGAATGAAAAATTCATTACTAGGGCAAAAAATGCTGCCGCTGTTGTCAAACAGCCAAGTATTAAGCCTAAACCTACTAATAATTCTCCCCAATCAACGAGGGGGCTAAATAAACCTGCATTTGGAACGGCAAAGCTGTCTAAAAATGATACCCAACCACTATACACTGGTGAACCATCAGGTCCGGTTACAGAATTGGCTACTGCACCTTTTAAAAAACCACTTGCATCAAATCCTCCTGTAATTTTTCCCCACCCAGCTGTCATCCAAGCCCAACCAAGAT
>NZ_JARGEJ010000415.1:0-345 GCF_029211245.1 Robertmurraya sp. DFI.2.37
ATTATAAAGAAGGTGGCGGCAGATGCGCTGTGTTGGGACAGCATCCGGGTTTCGGATACATTTGATACGGCAAACAGGGATAAGTTCCGTCCGGTTTATCATCACACTCCGCTTTATGGCTGGATGAATGATGCCAACGGACTGGTTTATAAAGACGGTGAATATCACCTTTATTTTCAATATAATCCATACGGCTCCGTATGGGGAAATATGCACTGGGGACATTCCGTGAGCAAGGATTTGGTTCATTGGGAGCATCTTGACCCGGCGATTGCCCGTGATACATTGGGGCATATCTTTTCGGGAAGTGCCATTGTGGATAAAGAGAACAGCGCAGGCTACGGT
>NZ_JARGEJ010000416.1:0-344 GCF_029211245.1 Robertmurraya sp. DFI.2.37
ATCGAAAAGGATCCATCCAACCCCGTCCATTTATGTACAGAATGGGGACGTGGATGGATCCTTTTCGATTTTTTGGCGAATACGCCTTATATTGACATCAACTACTTTAATATCACCGACATAGTATTCTCCCCATACTTCGTCAAGAAGCTCATCCCTAGAACAGACGCGGTTTGGGCGACTCATCATGAACTGCAAAATCGAGTATTCCGTTGGCGTTAGCTTAATCTCTTCATCTTCATGTATGATTTTTTTATGAGCTTGATCTAATCGAAAAGATCCGGAAACAATATTTTTTTTCCCATACTCCTCAGGGCTGTTTAACCTTCTCAACAGTGAAGAAA
>NZ_JARGEJ010000417.1:0-344 GCF_029211245.1 Robertmurraya sp. DFI.2.37
GCGGATGCCTTTTGAACTGAAGGCAAACCGTGAGGCGGGAGTCAACAAAGAGCGGCTGATGGATTATTTCGTATCATTAGGATTGGAAGAGAAACTTTATGATAAACGGGTAAATGAAGTGTCGGGTGGTCAGCGTCAGCGTATCATGTTGGCAGTGACAGCCTTGCTTGACAAACCTTTACTGGTAGTGGACGAACCGACTTCGGCACTTGATCCGGAATCGTGCTTACGGGTGATTAACTTCTTTAAATCCTTGTGCAGTAAAGGAATGACTATCTTGTCTGTTTCGCATGACAAACAGTTTGCCGCCGGATGCGACAAGGTATTTACTTTATAATCTGACT
>NZ_JARGEJ010000418.1:0-344 GCF_029211245.1 Robertmurraya sp. DFI.2.37
TATAGCAGGTACAACTGATCCTTCCCGTACAGCCATATCCGATATTTCTTACCACATCAATCACATCGCCCATTACGGCACTGGCTGTCGGAAATTCACCTGCACCCCTTCCGTAAAACATGGCATCATCCACTGCATCTCCATGAACAAAAACTGCATTGAAAGAATCCCGTACAGAAGCAAGTGGATGCTCTTTCCGGATCATCATCGGATAGACTCCGACCTCGATTCCATTTTCTGTATTATGTGCAACACCCAGAAGCTTGATGACGCTGTCAAATTCCTTTGCATATGCAATATCCCTTGCCGTAATCTTCGTAATTCCTTCTGTATGTACATTAAAG
>NZ_JARGEJ010000419.1:0-343 GCF_029211245.1 Robertmurraya sp. DFI.2.37
GGGCCACTCCATATAAATGGACCTATCATCCGAACTCGTTCAGCTTTAGTTTTACTTCACACACGCTTGACGGAAATGCGCAGCGTTTTAGCAGTCACTCTGAAGAGTGTATAAGTGCGCCATTTTATTTTAAAATGGAATGACCAATTCCAAATGAGGGGTTGGCTCTAGGAAATAAAATGCCCTCTATCGACCTAACCAAATATTCAGGAGGGCATCAATGTAAAAAGTAACAGTGCCCATTTATGCACACTAAAAAAATTGGCGCTAATGGGGTCATTTTCATGACTAAATAATGCTTTGCATTGAACCTTCGGAAGAATATAAAAAAAGTCCCCAGCCG
>NZ_JARGEJ010000042.1:0-43123 GCF_029211245.1 Robertmurraya sp. DFI.2.37
CCTCCACTGCAAGTATGAACTATGATCATTTTACAGTGATAGGTTGATATTTTTTGCTGGTATATTTGGGTAAATAAGCGTTTCATCTTATCAAGCAAAAACTGTACACTTTATTCTAGCAGTCACAATCCCACCTCCTATCTAGAAAAATAGCATTAGAAATTGTTTGAGGAGAATTGTAGAATGATGAATGATATTGAGCGGATTATTTTGAACTTAGAACAGGTTAAACTAAATCAGTATTGGCCAGGTTTTGAAAAAGTTGCCTATGCATTATACGATGAGACGAGTGCTTATATTTTTAACCATCCCAAATTTGACAATCAGCAAATAGTGGAAGAAAAGGAACCATTTCATGCTTGTACCCTCATCATATATGAAGGCTACCCAACAGCGATTGTTGATCTCAGGCTGTTTAAAAATTACGAAGACTTATATTCGATCCTTGTCCATGAATTATTTCATGGCTATCAATTTTTAAAGGAAGAAAAACGATTTCCGGATGAACTTATGGGAATCACCTATCCTATAACGGTAGAAAACGTGGAATTGCGAAATCAGGAACGATTGAGTCTTTTTCATGCTTTAATGGAAAAGGAGCCGCTAGCAAAGAAGGAGTACCTTAATACATTTATCGCTCTCAGACAGCAAAGAGAATTACAGCTTGGGGCGTACCTTGAGTATGAGAATTTAATAGAAACGATAGAAGGCCCTGCATGGTATGTGGAACTTCATGCTTATTATGAAACAAGTCAATTTGAATTTTCTGCAGTTTTACAAAAGTATGGTGAGCCGTTAATAAATCAATATCAATCGACAGTAAATATTCGTCGCAGCTGCTATAGTTCTGGCTTGTTTATGTGTCTATTGTTGGATGAGTTATCACCAGGATGGAAGGAAAGCTTTTTTAGTACGGAAAAAACTATCTATCAATACGTGAAGGAGCTTAGCGTTTTTGACGCTCCCTTTCGGACTATTGAAGTCAGTCCTGAAACAGAGAGGGTTGTTCATGCTATTTTCCAAAATAAGGAGGCGGAATTTACCACGTTTAACGAGGAAGCAGGCATTCAACTCATGATTATTGGAAATATGGAGGCAACCTCTTTTGACCCTATGAATATCGTGATGTTAGCGGGTAAGGTTTTACATAAAAATTTCCTCAAAGTTAAAATCCAAGAGAGAGAATATTTATTCGCTCAACCAGTCGTTGCATACGGTGAGAAACTTCGAGAATTTGGTAAACTTCAACTCAAATTAGGGAAAGAACTGTTGGAACGAGATTCCTCTCTTTTTATTGAGGGGGTCGGTGACATTAAAGGGAAAATTGAGAAGAAGAGAAATCAGCTTTACTTATACATTGAGGATTGACTGTCCCCTTAGGGATTGGCTTATGATCCTGATGAGGTGATGAAAATGTTGATAAATGAAGTGTGTAAAGAATGTTCTTTAACAAAAAAAGCGATCGAATATTATGAAAAGCAAGGACTAGTCCGTCCTAAGATTGAAGAAAACGGATATCGGAATTACAGTGCTGAAGATGTTGCAGTCTTAAAAGAAATATTCGTTCTCCGGAGTTTAGGTCTCGGCATCCCTGAGATCAAACATGTCATTTCAAGTGGTGATAAGCAGGCGGCATTATCCAAGTATAAGTATTTGAAGGAATTGGAGAAGCAAAAAGTTGAGAAGCAACAAAAGGGTATTGAGTTGTTAATAGAAAATTATCAAATTGAGCCGGTCAAACAATATATTGAGGATCAGATTAACCCTTTTTTAACCATTAAGGAAAAACTCGTTCAGTCTTTCCCGGGGGTTTATGGAATTTACTTCTCGATTCATTTTGGAAAATTTTTAAACGAAACAATCGATGGCTACGAGAAGAAAGAGCCTATCAAGAGATTATTAGCTTTCTCGATCATTTGGAAGTCAATGAGGAATTAGAGAAATCTATAGAGAACTCCATGGTTCTTTTTAAACAGAAAGACTTAGAGCAAATGGATATGGTTCTTTTTACTGCAGTCGAGAATATTGAGGAGTACATGAAAACAAATAAGCAAAGGATTGAGAAGTACATTCGTTTTCGTGACTCTGAAGAATATAAGTCTACAGACGCGCATAGAATGCAGCAGCTCCTAGTAGAGTTTCAGAAACAAAGTGGATTTACCGACGTATTTATCGCCAATTTAAAAATTTTGAGCGACTCTTATCGTGATTATTATAAAAAGTTAGAAGAGGCAAATGAGCGATTTATTAAGAGCTTTCCGCAAATGAGCAAGGGGGAGGTTCCTTGATTATATGGAAATAGAAAAGGATTTGTCTTAAAGTAGCACAAATCTTGAAGCAACTTAATAGGCTTTGTTATATGTCGATCTTGATTTTTGATTTATTTCATTTGAAACTAGGGTTTCGCATAGCATATTTATAAAGTTGAAGCACTCTTTTAATATAGGCTCAGCCATGTTAATGAAAAAAATAAATATCTCCTTGACTTTTAAACTGTATTAACCATATAATACATATATCGGGTGTATTATGTGGTTAATACATAAGCAAGGGATGCATGTTTTTCCATTTTTTTGTTGGTGGTGTATTAACCGAATGATACAGCACTTTTTAAACCTTTTGTTTGAATGAACTGGGGAAAAAATTTACTAACACTGTATTAATCGTTTAATACATATGATTTTTTGCCCAAACTGTATTAATCCATTAATACATCATTTTAAAAAATCACACATTTTGTTATTAGGAGATGGATCTATTGAAAATTAAATTTAATAACCGGGATCCTGTGTATGTGCAAGTTATTCGGCATTTTAAGGAGCAAATGGCAACAGGGATTATTGAACCGGGTCAGGAGATTCCTTCTAGAAGAGAGCTTGCGAATCGATTGAAGATTAATCCAAACACGGCGCAGCGAGCGTATAAAGAAATGGAGGAAAAGGGATTGATTTTTACTGAAGGAAATTTACCAAGTCGAATGACGACAGACGAAAAAGTATTCCAGACAGTACGGAGCGAGTTGATTTTGGAAGCGGTGGATGCTTTTGTTAGTGCAGTTAAAACGATTAATGTGCCGTTAGATGAAGTTTTGCCAATCATCGAGCAAAAATATAAAAACGAGTGTAATGAATAGGGGGGATTGACTGTGATTGAACTAAAAAATGTAACAAAAAAATTTGGCAAGAAGCAGGTTCTAAAAGGTGTATCCTTTACAGCGGAGAAAGGAAAGATTACTTGTTTAATTGGAATTAACGGTGTAGGGAAAACAACAATTATGAAGGCAATTATGGCTCTTACTCCGATAGATAATGGCGAAATTTTGATAAATGGCGAAAAGCTTAATAAAGGCAGTTATGAAAAAGTTACCTTTATCCCTGATGCGATTACGATGCTGCCCAGTATGAAAATTAGTGAAGCCTTTACATTTATGGCTGATTTTTATAACAGCTGGAACCCGGAAAGGGCAAAGGAGCTTTTGAAATTTTTTAAATTGAATGAAACGGATCGTATTTCTGAGCTTTCAAAAGGAAACACCGCGAAAGTAAACCTAATCCTTGGATTGGCCTTAGATGTTGATTATATCTTAATGGATGAACCTTTTTCAGGAATTGATATATTTAGTCGAGAACAGATTGCCGATGTGTTTACAAGTCATTTAATTGAAGATCGAGGAGTTATTATTACAACGCATGAAATCAATGATATTGAGCATTTAATCGATAAGGCGGTTTTGCTTGATAATGGTGTGATATTAAAAGAATTCAATACGGAAGAGATTAGGGAAACCGAGGGGAAATCTGTTGTTGATGTGATGAGAGAGGTGTATCGAGGATGAACCGTTATTTGAAGCTAGTGAATTTTGAGTTTGAACGCTTTTTTCGTTTTTATCTTATTTTAATAGGGATTACAATCCTTTCAGAAATAATTGGAATCATCGTAAAATCAAAAGCTTATTTGAATCTGGCTCACCAAGAAATTAATGTGAATTTAATGCCGCAAAGCGAGTTTATTGAGCACTTTGGGAAAATGTCTATTCATAATTTTTCGCAATCGGGCTGGTTTATGGGGCCAATTGCTCTCTGTATCGTGACTTTATTAATTTATGTGTTTTTTATTTGGTATCGTGACTGGTTTGGAAAAAACACCTTTAGTTATCGCTTATTTATGTTGCCAACGGAGCGGATTAATATTTATTTTGCAAAGGCAACAACGATTATTTTGTTTTAGGTCTTGTTGCATTACAAATTCTATTATTCCCGATTGAAAGCCAATTGTTAAAATGGCTCGTGCCATCCGAGTTCCGCATTGATATGAATTTGACTGAAATTACTGAAAATCTATATTTCTTATATTTATTATTTCCGAAAACACTGATTGAATTTATCCTTTATTATGGTACGGGAATCATTGCCGTGTTTGTTATCTTTACAGCTATTCTATTTGAACGTTCGTACCGTTTAAAAGGAATCTTTTATGCCATCATTTATGTTGCTGTTTCCTTTCTCGTCTTTATAGGACCTGCATTATTTGATGCGTTTGTTCTTGAAGGATATTTTTATCCTATTGAATTATTCTTGTTAGAAATTGATGCAGCCTTTCTCGTTTTAGCTGGTGCTATATGGGTAGGGAACAAGCTCATCAAGCATAAAATTAGGGTATAAGGGAGGAGTGAGTTAGATGAAACGTTATTGGAAAATTAGTCTGCTCTCAATCGCAGTGGTTGTTGTGTTGGGAACATATTTTTTACAATCAAGCTTAGCAGCGAAAAATGATATAAATATCAAGTTTGAAAAAATAAGTGGCGATGACGCTGAGTTGAATGACTTAGTTATATATGGTGATTTTCAACTTGGAGATATATTCCAATCTTTTAAGCAAGTATCCGAGGAAGAAACAGTTTTCTTCAATAATCAATCTTTTCTGGAGCAATTGCTTCATATTACTGCTAATCCGGTTTTAACAAGATTAATTGATGAACATCGAAATTTTATGAGAGGCAAGGAATTAATAACAAATAATTTTTATGAGGATGAGAATTTATTAGCTTATGCGACGATAAATAGCAAGAATCCTTTTTCTTCAGTTAGAAGTTTTTCTTTTGAAATGGAAGTATTAAATA
Source organism: Robertmurraya sp. DFI.2.37 (assembly GCF_029211245.1). Lineage (NCBI taxonomy): Bacteria > Bacillati > Bacillota > Bacilli > Caryophanales > Bacillaceae > Robertmurraya > Robertmurraya sp. DFI.2.37. The sequence continues at coordinate 5,120 of NZ_JARGEJ010000042.1, forward strand.
AAAAATCAAACGAGACGGTCAAAATAGAGTATGATATTCCCGAAAAAGAACGAGTTAGCTGGATTGAGGTCGTAAATGTCGAAGTGATCAATGAACAGGTAAAGGTAATGACGCAAAACTCTCTTCTTGATGGGGGAAGTAAAATAAGTGTGTACACCTTTGATCTGAAAGAGAAAAACTTCGTAAATAAAGAAGAAATTTTATCAACATCTAATAGTGAGGATAGATGGGAAGGTTTAAGAGCAATCAGCGATTATTCATCGATAGAAGCAAAGCAATATGTCTTGATGCTGAAAGAAAATTCCGAGATTAAACAGATTGAGGAAAATGGCTATTACTATCAGGAAGAGGAAATGATCGCAAAGGAACAATATGTGCTCAACGTTGAGACAAATGAATATAAAGAAATCAAAAAATCAGATGAAGAACTCCGCTTTGACTCAGCAGTAAGCGTTGGTTCCTCCATCTACGTTCCGGTTCTGGTGGAAAAAGGCTTCGAATTGCATCATTATGATATTGAAAAGGATGAATGGAGCGCGAAAGAGATATTTAATAGGCCTGATATGAAAAATGGTTTTGAATCCAGTTTCTTAAAGTTGATGAATGGAAAATTTTATTTAACGTATTTATCAAATGACGGTCACATCCTTTTTATTGGGGATATGAAAACAGGCAAAACCTTATATGAAGGAAAGCTAAAGGTCGATAGTGCAAATTACAGCGAAGATAGTCTTAATATACATGATATAGAGTAAAGAAGGACGTTTGAAGAAAGAACGAGAAGGAATTTTAAATTTTTTCTCTAAAAAGATGGGTTTTGGTGATGAAGATGAGAGAGAATCTTAATGATATTCAATTTGAAGAAATCGTGAATATGTATAGTCCGGAGTTAAAAAAATTAGCGTGGAGATATGTGATGGACTCATACCTTGTGGAAGATATTGTTCAAGAGGTTTTCATAAAATGTTATCTCCATCAAGAACAATTAGAAAGCTTCCATTCGATTAAAGGGTGGTTATACACGATAACGAGAAATCAATGTATGGATCATTTAAGAACAAGTTATCACCAAAGAGTGGTACCAACCTCCGAATTCTTTATTGCCAATGAACAGACACCAGAATCAGAAGTGATGACGCAACAGCTCGGGGAGGAAGTTCATAAGCAAATGAATAGCCTCCCTGATAAATATCAAGAAATTTTATATTTGTCCTATATGAAAGATTTGAAAATGAAAGAGATCGAAAAATATTTGAATATTAATATCTCGACTATAAAAACAAGACTTTTTCGAGCAAAACGTCTATTAAGGCAATCGATGAACTAAAAATCCAAACCGCATGGCTTGGGTTTTTTTATTCTCAAGCACACATAGTTAAATTTCTAACAAACTTTTGGCATTACGGCGATTTTTTCAAAGGAAAGCCCCTTCGCTTAATCCTTGCAGAACAATCGACCCTCAATGATCCTGCGCTTTAATTTGTCTGACAATTTGTAATCAAAAGGTTGATGAATAGACATTATGCTTCCTTTGCAAACCTTCTTTTATTGCGTAACAGCTTCCATCTAACTGATACATACTATTGTCGATACTGAAAATAATACTTGTATGGTTATCCTTTTCTAACGGAGGGAGTGAACACCTCTAACTGCTATTAGAGGATATATAATGAAAAATATCGCTGACATGGTTCATATAGGTGAGTTAATAGCTGTTTCTCAAGTTTTTCAACTAAATCCTTTTCAGATGGTAACTTCAATAGAAAAGGGCTTGGTAGAAGTATTTGAAACAAAGGAAGATTTTTTAGCTAAATATGGAGTTAAAGAAACGTATGATGAATTAGATGATTGGTGTGAGTTAAACAATGGTAAGCTTTTTACTAAATTAAAGTAGAAGTCAGTGTATCCAGGTGATGATTGCTCCATTAACGTCATTATCCGTTTCATTAGTTACAGCCGTTTTTAAGCTCAATAAAAACTTAAAACAAGAAATTGTTTTTTGCCGAGTTTAGACGTAAGAATCAAAGTGTTGTAAGAATGATAAGGCGCTTAATTTTTCCTCTTTTCAGCTCGAAACGCTGGAATGCTCCTAATAAAAGAGTAATGTTGGTCACCCTTTGCTTTTGGAGCTGTTGCGTTTTCGTTGTGAATTTTGATATTGTTCACAAACGATGATCAATGAACCAGTTATTAATAAAATGATGCTTAATGTATAAGGAACCCAGCCAATGATTTCCCCTAGTACTATTGCAAGTTTGCCAGGCGGATCACTCCAACCTGATAAATTAGGAATGTATAAAGCAATTGCCAGATGCATGATGCCAAATAATATGATTCCTGTAAAAAATAAAAAGTAGCCTAAACGGGTTAAGTCTTTATTCATCTAATCTCTCCTATAGTTTATCGAAATAAACAATTAAGTACTTTTATTATCATATTTGTTAAGCTGGGAACTGAGCGGCGTGCTCATTAAAAAAGGATTATTCCATTTGTTCTATACTTTTTCGGACGATTTCCACCATATCATCTTCGGCGCCGAGACTAAAGTTAAAGAAAACACCACTTCCTCCGCCAGCGCCAATTGCTGATATGAAAATAGTATTGTGAGAACCGACTACAGTAAGGCTTAAGCTAGCCCTGTTGCCATTTCTCATAAAATATTTATCATAGACTCGAACGGCTATTTTAGTATCTTCAATCGTGTAGTTGCTTTCTGCGACTAACTTCATACTTATTCCACTGTTGTTAATATCATTTTGCAATTGGTTGATTACCTCTTCAAACTTACCATTAATCGTTTTTTCATACTTTGCCATATGGACACCATCCTACCTATAGTCTTTCTAATTCTATGGAATTAGAGGCTTTATATTAAAAAGGCCTGAAAATCAAGGCTGTACACGAAATGAGCCCAAAACCGCTTTATCAACCATTCTGATGAACAAAGTCATTACTTTTAATATACATTTTTATTGCTGTTTTTCAAACTTATTTAGAAATAACGCGAATGAAATATCAATAGAAAATTAGCTTTACAGTGAGAAGTTTTGTTTTGGGAGAAGGATTCTAGCTTTTTGTATGGAAGTATTGAAGAAACAAAACTTTTTTGGATTGGAGAAATGGATGCAGACTAGATTGCTTGAAAAAATAAAGAATGTGCAAAATGAGAATGAATTTTCTGGTTCTGTCTTGGTTGCAAATGAGATGGAGCAGATAATAGAGCTAAGCTTTGGCTATGCAAATCGCTCCGAGCAACTAAAAAATCATTATGCTACACGCTTCGGAATTGCATCAGGGTGTAAGATATTTACAGCCGTTGGCATATGTCAATTAGTGGAGAAGGGAAAACTATCATTTTCAACAAGATTGGATGAGTGTCTCGATGTTAACTTCCCTCATTTTGATCAGAGGATAACGATTCATCATTTATTAACACATACAGCAGGAATTCCGGATTACTTTGATGAGGAAGAGATGGAAGATTTCGAAGAATTGTGGATCGAAAATCCTATGTATAAAATAAGGAGCTTGCGAGATTTTTTGCCATTATTTCAGAATAAGCCAATGAAATTAAAGGTTGGAGAAAGATTTCACTATAATAATGCTGGCTATATTTTATTAGGCTTAATCATTGAACAGATAAGTGGCCAAACTTTTTCCGACTACATTCAAACAAACATTTTTTCTCAAGTTGAGATGATGGAATCAGGCTATTTTGAATTTGATGCACTTCCGTATAATACGTCATTTGGCTATATTGATTTTCCTGATGGAACGTGGAAAACCAATATTTATTCCTTACCTGCTAAAGGCGGTTCAGATGGTGGTGCATATGTGACCGTAAACGATATGGGGAAGTTCTGGCATGCGCTTGTGAACGGACATATCATTAGGAAAGAAATGCTTGAGCAAATGCTCACCCCACACGCTCAAGTAGATGAAGAAGAAGAAGATCATTATGGCTATGGTGTTTGGGTTGAGAAGAAAGGGAAAGAGGTGCACAAATATCATGTGATGGGTTATGACCCAGGTGTAAGCTTTCATTCTGCTTTTTATCCTCGTGACGGTACAACTGTAGTTGTTTGTTCCAATAAATCTGAAGGTGCATACGGGGTAATGAAGGGAATTGAACAAATTATCTCAGAAGAATGGAACAAGTGAGAGCTTTTCAGCATAAGAAATGGGTGAGTGAATGAAAGGATGGAAGAATCCTATTTTGCTAATTTTAGGAATAGGGATTTCTTATTTGGGAAATTGGATCTATTTAATTGCTTTAAATTTATCTATATTAGAGTTAACAGGCTCGGCAGCAGCTGTGGCAGGCTTATATATTATTAGACCGATTGCTATTTTGCTAACAAACACTTGGGCTGGGAGTGTTATAGATCGGGTAAATAAGCGAAAATTAATGATAATCATTGACCTTGCCAGAGGCTTACTTGTATTTTGTATTCCGTTTATTGGTTCACTGGTGATTATTTACTCGCTACTTTTGCTAATTAATATCGTTGGAGCTTTCTTTGGGCCAAGTTCAGCAGTATATATAACTAAATTGGTTCCACAGGAAAACCGAAAAAGGTTCAACTCAATCATGAGTATGACCAATTCAGGCGCCTTCCTGTTAGGACCAGCGATAGCAGGCGTTCTCATTATGTACTTCGGAACCGAATTGTGCATGATGATTAATGCAGTCACTTTTATAGTCTGTGCGTTTTTTATATTTCTTCTTCCGAATGTTGAGGAAGGACAGCATCGTAACAGAGAGCGTGTAGACTGGCAGCTATTATTAAATGATTGGCGGACAGTGACAAACTATGTAACGAAGGCGAAGGTTTTTATGATTGTTTATGCCTTATTTCAAACTGCAATGTTAATTGGATTTGCCCTTGATTCACAAGAGGTTACATTCATTAAACAAATTTTGCAATTATCAGATTGGGAATATGGGGTCATCGTAAGTATTACTGGTGTTGGGGCGTTAGCAGGAGCTTTTGTTGCTGCAGTAATCGCTAAAAAAATACCCTTGAAATGGTATTTAGGAGCAGGGATGTTTTTAACATCTGTTGGATATGCGTGGTTTTATTCCTCGAACAGTTTTATAACAGCAACGGCTGCCTTTGTTTTTCTCGGTTTTTTTATGGCCTTTGCTAATGCGGGCTATGCAACTTTTTTCCAAAATAATGTCCCTGTGAATATTATGGGGCGATTTGGGAGCATGGCCGATATGCTGCAAGGTATCGTTCAAATAGGTTTTACCTTAATTTTAGGTTTTCTTGCGGAATGGTTTTCATTACAACTAGTGTGCCTAATCTTCTCGGTTATCGGGATTTGCTTCGCGCTAGCTCTTCTTATCACGGTGTTGCTGCCATCAAAGCTAGGAAATGTTTTAATGGATTAGTGAATGAATTTTTTTAGCTTTTTTGCAACTTATTGTGATATTCTATCTTTGCTTAATGTTTAAGCACAGTTTTCTATTTAAGGGAGGATAAGTGAAAAATGGAATACATAAGAATAACAAGTATAGATGATCCGTTGTTTAAGCAAATGCATCAGCTAATGCAAAATATTTTTCCACCAGAAGAAGTATTGGAATTTGAGCTATGGAGAGAGCCATTAGAAGATTCGGGAATTAGAGTATTTGTTGCTGTGCACGAAGGAAAAGTGGTTGGAGCAACAGAATATCGCTATTATGAGGATTTTAATGTCGCAATGACAGATTTTACGATTATCGGTGAAGCTGGACTTGGCATCGGTCCTTTTTTAGCCAATAAGAGAGCGGATGATTTAAAAGCGTTAGCGGAAGCAAATGGAAAACAGCTATTTGGTATGTTTGCAGAAATTTATGATCCATATCGGGTCGAGCACTATGAATTTGGCGGCGTCAAACCGATGGACCCTTATGTGCGCCGTGAAGTGTTGTCTCATTTAGGCTATCGCCGTTTAGATTTTCCATATGTGCATCCGTCTTGGAATAATGATGGAAAAGCGGTTGAGGGGTTAGACCTTTCTTTTTTAACGATAGACCCTGAAGTGAATGAAATCAAGGCAGAACTCGTGGTGGCATTTTTAAAAAGGTATTACACCGTGTTACCAAACAAGCCTCAGAAGTGGTTGGATATGATTGCAAACTTAGAAACGGAAGAAACCGTTGCGTTAAAACCATTTTAATAGGTTGAATACTGAGTTTCGCCGATATATTGTTTTTTTCGCTGATAAATTTGCTTTTTCGCCGATATATTTTTTAAAACGCCGATATAATCCAAGTTTCGCCGATATATGAAAAAAAGCGCCGATAAATATATGTATGGATAAAAAGTGTTTAAGCAAGTGATAAGGAGCTAGGACATAATAGCTTCAAATCATGAGAAAGGTGAATTTGAGTACGCTCAAATTCACCTTTCTCTATTTTGTTCTTCTTTATTTATGATGTCTTGAACGATATCTTCAATCGTGACACCGCTCAAAACCTTTTCCAGAGCTAATTGAGCGGTTGCTAAAATAGGGGTAATCGCATCTTGAATGTTCCGACCGACAAGGCATTGCGGATTTGAATTTTCATGGATGTTAAATAATTCGTTGTCCTGAACGACATCAACTGCTTTGTACACATCCAATAAAGTAATTTCCGATAAGTTTTTAGCAAGCTTCGCTCCCGCAATTCCTGGATGGACCTCCACTAGTTTAGCCTTTTTTAACATGCCGATAATTTTTCTTATTAGTGCAGGATTTGTATTCACACTGGCGGCGATATATTCTGAAGAGCTAACTCCTTCTTTATTAAATTCAATTAAGGTTAATATATGAACGCCTACAGCAAAACGGCTGCTGATCGACATAGAGAATCACCAACTTTATAAGAGTTTTAACGCAATTATACGATATGACTATTATTATACTAAATAGAAATCACTATATGAAATAGGGAATGTTTGTGTAGAATTCTTGACATGATTTATAATTGTAATTAAAATGGTTACAGGTAATCATAAAAAATTGATCGGGGGAAAAGAAGATGAAAATGTTAGTAACTGGGGCAACAGGGAAGCTTGGCAGCAAAATAGTGGAAACTTTGCTACAAACAGTACCTGTAGAACAATTAGCTGTCAGTGTTCGTGATCCAAAGAAAGCAGAAGGACTGCAACGGCGTGGGGTTGAGGTCCGTCAAGGGGATTTTGACTATCCAGAAACATTGGATTCAGCTTTTGCAGGAATTGAGCGTTTGTTGCTGATTTCAGCCGATGGTGATAATGATACAAGAATTCGCCAGCATTCCAACGCAGTGGCTGCAGCGGAGCGAGCTGGAGTTCGCTTTATTGCTTATACGAGCATTGCCAATGCAGAGGGAAGCACGAATTCCATGGCACCGGTGCATAAAGCAACGGAGGAAGCGATTTTAAAAACAGGAATTTCTTATTCCTTCTTGCGCAATAACTGGTACTTAGAGAATGAAATTTCTAGTATTCAAGGTGTTATTGCAGGTGCGCCGTGGATAACTTCAGCAGGAGACGGAAAGGTTGGCTGGGCATTGCAGCAGGACTATGCGGAAGCAGCTGCAAAAGTGCTAGCTGGTGAGGGACATGAAAACACGGTCTATGAACTTTCAGGACCACTCTTATCACAGCAGGAACTTGTTACAGCAATTGGAGAAGTATTGGGTAAAGAGATAACAATGCAAAAAGTGGATGATGTCACTTATGGTGAAATCATGAAGGGTGCTGGACTGCCAGACTTCCTCATCCCAATGCTAGTCAATATTCAAAAGGACATACGTGAAGGATCACTAGCAATAGAGAGTGAAGATTTCGCAAAAGTTCTTGGACGATCAACAACGCCAATTAAAGAAGCACTTACGCAAATCGTGAACGGGATTAAGGCATAATATAAGTAAAACCGGCTTCCATTTGGAGGTCGGTTTCTTGGTTTTTATTGAATGATTACCGTTCAATTTCCTTAATGATTTTTGCGGGATTACCGCCTACAACAACGTTGTCTGGTACATCCTTCGTCACGACGGCACCAGATGCGATGACGGCATTATTTCCGATTGTGACACCTGGATTAATGATCGCATTGCCGCCAATCCATACATTGTTGCCAATTGAAATCGGCTTTGCATATTCATTTCCTGAATTACGTTCAGTAGGATGAAGTGGATGAGTCGCTGTATAGATTTGTACACCGGGGGCAAGCATGCAATTATCACCAATACGTACTTCGCAAACATCTAAAATGGTACAGTCAAAATTGGCAAAAAAATTCTCTCCGACATGGGTGTTATATCCATAATCAAAACGGATATTCGGTTCCATATAGATATGCTTTCCTGTGGAACCAAGTAATTCTTTTAATAAACTAGTTCGCTTTTCTAATTCAGTTTCTAACGTTTGATTGTAAATTCGAACCTTGCGTCTAGCTTCCTCACGTTCTGTTACTAAAACTGGATCGGCTGGATTGTACATTTCACCTGCTAGCATTTTTTCTTTTTCTGAGCGCATAAACGTTGTTCCTTTCCTGAATATATTATTGCGTTTTGTAATATGCCGTTTTTTGAGTCATTACATGTGAAACCTTGGTTTCGCATGAGGAGAACCAAAAGTCTTTAGTAAAAAAACGTTAAAAAGACGGGGGTGTAACAGAAAATAAGATCGAAGCTGTCTGTTCAAATGTATTTTCCCATTTATGATGCATATGAGCGGGAATTTTAACGCTATCGCCTGTTTCTAAAATATATTCCTCATGATTTAAATAAATTTTGATTTTTCCTTCAAGCACATAGGCGATCTCTTCTCCTTTATGTTCGAGTAGCTTTTCAGACGATACTGTTTTCGGAGGTACATTCATAATGGCTGTAGCCAATGTACCTGTGAAATTGGGGGAAATGAGTTCGTATGTTAAACCATCGACAATCATTTCTTTTCGCTGCTTCGATCTTACCACTAAATCAGCAGTAGGGGTATCCTCAAGTAAAAAACTAAAGGTGGGTACATCAAGTGTCTTCGCTAGTATCTTTAATGTTTGAATCGATGGATTAGCTAGGCCACGTTCAATTTGACTTAACATGGAAGGAGTTATCTCAGCGGCCTTAGCCAACTCTCTGCTACTCAATCCTTTCTTTTCACGACATTCCCTCACCTTTTTCCCGATATTTATACTCTCCATCCTTTATGCTCCTTTTCGTTTACATGAAATTTAAAGTTTATTTTCTAAAAAATACTAAACAGCAATATCATTCTGTGTTAAATTATATTTAATGTAATTAAATTATATTTTGTGTAGACTTTTATTTCAACGAGTAGGGGTGGCCAAAATGAATGATTTCTTGACCTTTTTATTGTTATCACTTTTTGTTGTCATGAGTCCAGGGATAGATACGGCGTTGATTACAAAAAGAACGATTTCAGATGGTAGAAAAGATGGCTATAAAATGGCGTTAGGAATTACGACTGGTTCATTGATTCATACAGTGGCAGCTGCCTTTGGGCTTTCGGCAATCCTCATGCAGTCTGCTCTTGCTTTTGAAATTATAAAATATATTGGTGCGATTTATCTTATTTATCTTGGAGCATCTTCTTTTATCAAAAAAGGGAAGGTTAGTAAGTCCCACCTTGGGGAAAATGGGAGGAAATCGCCTTATACGCAAGGGCTGTTATCGAATGTTCTAAATCCTAAAGTGGCGATGTTTTTCATTACTTTTCTTCCCCAATTTGTGAATGGATCAGGCAATGTAACGATACAGCTTATGACAATGGGATTTGTGTACACCGTCTTATCAATTACATGGTTTTTTGTTTACGTGTTTTTCATTAATTATTTGCGTGAATGGTTAATGTCCGCGAAGGTTCAAAGAATCATGGACAAAACAACAGGGCTTATCCTCATAGGATTCGGCTTGAAGCTAGCGTTGGAAAAAAGGTAAGGGAAGGTTGACTAAGGAGCTATCGGTTGTAAATGGCATTCAGCAAATTGGAGATTAAGTATAAGCTATTGCGTTAAGGAAAAGGCAATTGTAATATTTACTCAGCAAAATTATTTTCTTGACGCTTAGGAGAAGAGAAAAAGTTTGGTTTTGCACTCACTAAAAGGGCGAGGCAGAGCCAAACTTTTCTTTTAAACGAGATTGCTCACATTGTACAGTAAAGACAATCCTTTTCCGTGTGTACAAAGTAATCTTTGTTGGGACTTCTCTAAATCAGTTCGTTGAACTTTTCCAATGATTGTTTGAAATCATAGTTTGGAATATTTCAACCTTTTAAGGATTTTTTATTAGTAAAAATATCTTTTAATCATTCTTACTCGCCGTCCAGATCTTTAAATGCTGTCACTATCTGCCATGTAATACCGAACTGATCAGTCAACTGAGCATAGGCGGGGCTGTAACTGGTAGCACTTAATGGCGTATCAATTTCTCCACCAACAGATAATTTTTCAAATAATCTCTTCGCATCCGCTACTTCCTGTAAATCGATCATAATGGTAATTGTTGTTCCTGCTGTAAAGTTTTGCCCAGGCAAAGCATCAGCAAGCATTAACTGAGAGGTGCCAATGTTTATGTGTGCGTGCATGACATTTTCTTCATAGCCCTCTGGGATCCCCTTTTCAAATTCATGGGGCCAATCTTTTAAAAGTTCCATACTTTCCACCTCAGCTCCAAAGGTATCTGCATAGAAGGTAACAGCTTCTTTCGCGTTTCCGTTTAACAATAAATAAGGGGTTAATTTTACATCCATGGTAAGAACATCCTTCCTCTATTTAATTAATTTAAAGCTCTTAGATCTCAATTTTTCCTCACTAAGTAATCCATGCCAATCATTAGTTAGAGTGTTCGCCAATGGAGAAATCAAAAAGACATGACCTCTATACTTCGTAACGCCTCTTGAATGATACCTCACAGGCGTTCACAAATTGTATCTGTTCTTTTTCAGCTTTTTAAAGCCGCTACAGGAATTGTTTCTTCCTCTTTTGGAATATGGCCACTGTTGTAGATTAATAACAAAGCATAACGGTCCCCTCCTTTATAATGTTCAATTATATTTTGGCACAAAAGGGGAGGGGGGGACTTCTTATAGATTGCGGAATGCAATAGTATCGGCTAATAGCTTAGGTAAGTTAATCAAAATCGGAGGGTCTTCAGGTAGAGGAGGACGTAAGCGCACATCTACATGGGCATGCACGGAAGATGGAAAGTGTAAAACATCTTCCACTTTTCCTCGTAAACATTCATTTAGAACAAAATAGCGCAGAGGATTCAAGGTCTCTTCGATAGAGCAGACCAATAGATAATAGTATCCATCTGGGATATGTGTAAAAGTATGTCTATTTGTTTGAGTTAAAGCAGTGCCGACAATAGGTTTGTGGTTAGGGATAGGAGTGTGGAATAGTCCGGCAAATGTAATACTTGATTGATAATTTTCAGGGTAATGGACTGTGAAAGAGAGTTGGTTATTTTTTCCTTCATCGTTTTCTTCCGAATAATTATGAAGGCTACATGGAGAGTTTTTTTCGTATTCTTTTGTGATCCCATAAAGAGATTCGACCTGTTTTTTATATTCACGAGGTGAAAGACCCGTTTTTTTCGCAAAAGTAGTTGAGAATGTACCTAAACTTGAAAATCCTGCATTAAAACTAGAATCAGTGACGGAAAAATTTTGTTTTAGTAATTCTTGTTGTGCTCGTTCAATTTTGATAGAAGACAAATAATCTGCAGCTGAAAAGCCCGTCAGTCTTTTGAACTCACGGCTAAAATGATATTTACTATACCCGAAGTGATCGGCTACCTCTTCGATAGTCAACTCGTCAGATAGATGGTTTTTTATGTAAGTAAGAATATCAACAATGATTTCGTTCATAGGAATCTTCCTTTTCAGTCAATCTTTAATGCAAGGTTTCTTTTATTGTACTTCTCATCTGCTCAATCAACAATGATTTTATCAATGTTTTGGGGGAGTTATCATCAATATTTTTAGTAAAACGGCTTTAGCTAGTAGGACAAAAAATGAAAAGGCGGTTTTAAATTAGAGAGAATTATGTTAAGTAGAGTAACGTAAGTCATAGCTACGAGGAGGTATTTTGTTGGTGTTACCAGTTGTTCTCCCATCATAACCACTTTCGCCTTTACATAGGATGAAAAGGAAGGGAGTGGGACGGATGAGCAGAATTGCGACAGAATATCATTACTTGAATTATCCGAATGATATGATCCGGCTAATTCAAAACGGATTAAACAAAGGAACAGTGCCGAAAAGAATACTGATCGCAGGGGCAGGAATGGCGGGGCTTGTGGCAGCCTCTCTTTTAAAACAGGCTGGCCATTATGTAACAATAGTGGAGGGAGATTCTCGCATTGGAGGACGAATTTATACGGTTCGCAAGCCTTTTAGTGCGGGCAACTATTTGGATGTTGGTGCTATGAGAATACCTCATAACCATCTATTAGTGTCTGAATATATTCGTCGCTTCAAGCTGAAAACAAATCGCTTTATTAATGCTACTGCGAATGATTTAATTTACGTTAATAATGTGCTAACGACAAGCGATCATTATGAACAAAACCCTGATATACTGCAATTTTCTCTCACCGGTTGGGAAAAAGGAAAAACGGCGAACGAACTTTTTTTAGCTGCCGTACAGCCTTTTTTGGATCGTTATCAAAGTGGTACTTCGGAGGAACAAGAAGAATTGATGGAGCAATTTGATCAATATTCGATGGAAGCTTATCTTAGAGACAATCCTTATGGACCATCTTTGTCATTGAACGCGATCCGAATGATCAGTATTTTGCTTGGAATTGAAGGCTTTCGTGAGCTTTCGTTTGTAGGAATTGTAACAAATATTATATATCCGATTTTTAATGAGGATGCCGTTTTTTATGAAATCGAAGGTGGGAATGATCGCCTTCCTTATGCATTTTTACCTGAACTAGGGAACGAACTTTTTTTAAATGAGAAAATATATAAGATTATACAAAATGAGCAATGTGTTTGTTTTCAAACAATCAATCAACGCAACGGACAAATTCAAACATTTACAGGAGACTATGCGATTATTACCATTCCTTTTTCAGCCTTACAGTTTATCGATTTTGAACCGTATGAGTCGCTCACTTTCAATAAACGCCATGCGATTAGGGAGCTGCTATCAATACCGTCCGTGAAAATTGGTATTGAGTTTAAACATCCATTTTGGGAAAGGCTTAAGGTCGGCAATGCAATTTCTGATCTGCCGACACGGTTTAGTTATATTCCTAGCCATAATATCGGCAAAATGGGGCCAGCAGTAATGCTCGCAAGCTACAGTTGGGGACATGATGCTGCCTTGTGGAATAGTCTATCTAATCAAGAGGTCATTCAATATGCTTTAAGGGATTTGGCGAAAATTTATGGATCCGTTGTGTATCAAGAGTTTTTACAGGGTTTTACCTTTAATTGGAGTAGAAATCCTTTTTCAGCCGGCTGTTTTACTCTATATGCTCCTGGACAAAAAGCAGATTTAGGGGACGTGATTTATCAACAAGAAGGCAGATTGCATTTTGCTGGTGAGCATACTTCCACTTTTCACGGTTGGGTGGAAGGAGCGATTGAATCCGGAATTCGGGCTGCATATGAAGTTAATCGAAGATAGATACTGAAAAAGAGGTTGACATTCAGAAGTAGATTATATATCATTATCTTGAATTAAAGATAAATCAATCCGAGATAAATGCTTATTTTTTTAATTTAATATCTCGAATTCGAGATATTTTGATAAGTAAGATAAGATAAATACTAGTAAATAATAAGAAGAAGCATTTTTCCAATTATGACGTTCTGTAATGGAAGAGAAAAAATCGTGAAGGTATGAATTTTGGCTAGAGACAATTAAGCGGAAGCCTTTGCGATAGAAATGATATGAAAGAGAAGTGATAGACATGGGTAAACAAACAGCAGGAATTCATCATATTACGGCAATTGTTGGACATCCTCAGGAGAATGTAGATTTTTACGCTGGTGTATTAGGGCTTCGTTTAGTCAAGCAAACAGTCAATTTTGATGATCCAGGCACATACCATTTTTATTTCGGTGATGAAGAGGGAAAGCCAGGAACGATCATTACTTTTTTTCCATGGTCTGGAGCAAGACAAGGGGTTATTGGTGATGGCCAGGTAGGCGTAACGACTTATGTTGTACCAGCTGATTCTATAGCTTTTTGGAAAAGGAGATTGGAGAAATTTGCAATTCCATTTACAATGGTTGAACGTTTTGGTGAGCAATATTTAAGCTTTCTTGATCCGCATGGACTTAGATTAGAAATAGTTGCACGAGCTGGTGGTGAGAAAAACACTTGGTCTTTTGGTGAAATAACTCCAGAAGTCGCAATAAAAGGGTTTGGAGGGGCGATATTGTTCTCTGCACAACCTAAAAAAACGGCTGAATTGTTAGAGAAGGAATTGGGCTTTGAACTTGTTGGGGAGGAAGGAGATACGGCTCGCTTTCAATCATCAGCAGACATTGGCAATATTATTGATCTGAAACTGACTTCAAACGGCCCTGGTCAAATGGGAGTAGGAACAGTTCATCATATTGCTATGCGCGCAATCGATGATGCAGATCAATTAGATTGGCAAGAGCACCTTTCCATGAAGGGGTATGGCGTAACTCCAGTTCAGGATCGCAATTATTTTAATTCGATTTACTTTCGTGAGCATGGGGAGATATTATTCGAGATTGCAACCGATCCCCCTGGGTTTGCTCTTGACGAAACTCACGACCGTTTAGGTGAAAAATTAAAATTACCAGAACGATATGAAAAGTTTAGAGCGCAAATTGAACGTGGCCTTATTCCGTTTGTTGTAAGAGAGTTGGATTAATCGTTTAAACGGATTGATTTCTAGTGAATCAACCCAAAATACAGTGTGGGAATATGATAAATCCTTAAACGCAATATTATTCCAATAATCCGATTGCGATTTTATTAGAATAACTAAAGTAGGGAAGGTGGTGAGAGCGTTGTTAAAGTCTGAAGGCATTCATCATATTACAGCAATGGTTAATAATGCCCAAAGAACGATTCATTTTTACAATGACATTCTTGGGTTAAGATTGGTGAAAAAGACGATTCATTTTGAACGCCCGGAAGTATATCATCTTTATTTTGGTGATTATAGAGGATTGCCTGGAACGCTTCTGACATTTTTTCCATGGGAAAAGCAATTAAAGGGACGAATCGGCACAGGTCAAGTAGGGGCAACAAGTTATGCCATCCCTGCAAATTCTCTTGATTTTTGGGAGAAGCGCCTTTACCAATCTGGAATTGACTATGAGAGAGGTAGTCGTTTCGGAAATTCGCTTCTGTCATTCACCGATCGAGATGGTTTGCAGCTGGAGTTGGTTGAGCAGCCTGTTGCCTTAAATACGACTGAAATCATTGGACTTGCTGGCGCTACATTGTATTCGGCAAAACCGGATAAAAGCGCGGATATTTTAGAAAATTTGTTTCGTATGAATTGTGCTGGAGATGATGATGGTTATTTGCGATTTAAAGCGGAGGGAGCGGTTGGCAATGTGATTGACATAAAGCTGACCCCATCAGTACGCGGGCTGATGGGCGCTGGGACGCTCCATCATATTGCGTTAAGAGCAAAAGATGAGACGGAGCTATATCAATGGAGAGAATTTCTTCTGGAAAAAGGTTTGAATCCTACCGAGATCCGTGATTGACATTATTTTAAATCGCTTTATTTTCATGATGAAGGGGGAATCCTTTTTGAAATCGCAACGGATTCCCCTGGTTTTACTATTGATGAATCGGTTGAACATCTTGGACAACAGTTAATGTTGCCACCGTGGTTAGAGTCAAAAAGAGCAGAATTAGAAGCTCTATTACCAGACGTGGAAGTTCATATTGTGGAGGGAATAGACTGATGAAGCATATTTTTAACCAAGGCGCAGATCAATCGAGGCCGACTTTGCTCTTACTGCATGGGACAGGCGGGAATGAACTGGATTTGTTACCGCTTGCGGGTAGAATTGATGAGGATGCCTCTGTATTAAGCGTGCGCGGCAACGTTCTTGAGAATGGGATGCCAAGATTTTTTAAACGTTTAGCAGAAGGTGTCTTTGATGAAGAGGATCTCATTTTTCGAACAAATGAACTGAACCAGTTTCTTTATGATGCCGCTAAGGAGTATGGGTTTGACCTTGATAATATTGTTGCGCTTGGCTACTCCAATGGAGCCAATATTGCAGCAAGTCTATTATTTCATCATAAAAATGCATTAAGAGCTGCTATTCTTCACCATCCAATGGTACCAAGAAGAGGCATAGATCTTCCTGATTTAACAGGCAAAGCTGTGTTCATCGCCGCTGGCACGAATGATCCGATTTGTTCTTCAGCAGAATCTGAGGAACTGCAATCCTTATTGGAAGGTGCTAAGGCAAATGTTGAACTTCATTGGGAAAATCATGGCCATCAATTGACGCTTGGGGAAGTAGAGGCAGCAGCACAATGGTATCGAAATTTATCTTTATAGTTTATGGAAGACGCGTATAGGAATAGAAAAGCAAACAGAAACTAGGTGGTGGTTGTATATGGGCATTTTGTCCAAACTATTTGGAAATTCAACAAAAAAGGAGTCAGAGCCAATGTCAAATGTAAAATTAGCAGTTATTTATTACAGTATGGGTGGTACAAACTATCAATTATCGAAATGGGCTGAGGAAGGTGCGAAAGAGGTCGGTGCTGATGTAAAGGTGTTAAAAGTACCAGAGCTTGCGCCTGAATCTGCAATCGAGGGCAATCCAGCATGGAAGGCTCATGTTGAAGCAACAAAGGACGTCCCTGAGGTCACTTTAGACGATTTGGAATGGGCAGATGCGATTATTTTCAGCATGCCAACACGTTTTGGAAATATGCCGTCACAGATGAAACAATTTTTAGATACAACTGGTGGATTATGGTTCAATGGCAAGCTTGTTAATAAGGTGGTAAGCGCGATGTCATCTGCGCAAAATTCCCATGGTGGTCAAGAAGCAACTATTCTTTCTTTATATACGACGATGTATCATTGGGGCGCGATTGTGGCAACTCCAGGCTATAGCGATCCAGTTATTTTTGCTTCAGGAGGCAACCCATATGGAACAAGCGTGACTGTAGATCAAGATGGCAACATGGTTGAGGATGTACAGGCTGCCGTAAAACATCAAGCAAAACGCACGGTACAGGTTGCCGAATGGGTTAAAAAGGGTAACCAATAAGGTAAAGAGCTCATTTTCGAGGCGGCACAAAGCTGGCGTTTCCCTCGAGTACTTCTAGATAAGACGCTTCAAACCGCCAAATAAAGGTGGAATGATGCGTCTTTTCTGTTTTAAATTTTCTTTCATAAAGTGGAATAGCTAAAAGAGCCCCTCGTGTCCGCAAGGAGGGCCCATGAGGACAAAGCTCGTCCAAAAAGAGCATCCCGTGTCCGCAAGAAGGGCTCATGAGGAGAACTGCGAGCCTGATCTAGATAGAAGTTGTTCGCATAAACGACACAAGAGGACATACATGAGCATGGGAAAAGTAAAAAAGTATCCTCAAAGAAGGACTCATGAGGACAAACTCAGATTAGACTCAAGCGCAATCTGTCCTCACGTATCGTAGATATTTTTAGACAAACGTAGAAAAGCAAGTGAATGTGTGAACTGCCCCGTAAATGTTAGACACAATCTGACGTTTATGGGGCAGTTCAATGTGCTTCACCTGCTTTTTTTGGGGATTCTTCTGACAGCCCTTGTTATGGCTGTGGGGCTTTTTTATCACGGATTTTGACAAAGTAAAGTGCTGATATCCATGCTGTAATGGGAATGATTAATGTAACTCCAGTGCTAGCGCAAAAAATGGTAATCATTTCAGCACTGAAAATTTTTGAATTAACGATTTCTCCGATTGAATAGGAGAGATCCTTAAACCAAATGAGCAAGGCTAAATAGCTGCCAAAGAAAGCAAAGAAAAGTGTATTAGCGCTAGTTCCTAAAATATCCCGGCCAATACTCATGCCAAATTTAAATAAATCCTTGCGGCTAATATGGGGATGATGGTAAAACGCCTCATACATTGGAGAAGAAATCGCAATCGCTGCATCTGTAATAGCGCCAATTGTACTCATAATAATGACGGCAGTAGCCAGCTTAACAAAATCAATTCCAATGTAGAGTGAAAAGATGCCAAGCTCCTCTATTTCCTCTTCGCCAAACCCTTGAATCATCGCTTGTTCAGTGATGACGACTATAAAAACAAGCAAAATCACAATCGTAATGAGTGTAGAAACAAAGGCAGTTTTTGTTTTGATGTTGATCTCGTTTATATAGAATAAATTAATACAACTGATGATTGTACAGGCAATGACCGTTATAACGATTGGATTTAGACTTGGGTCATTCATAAATAAAACGGCTAGAAGAACGACGACAAAGTTGAGAAATAGGGCGAAAAAGGAACGCGCTCCCTTTTTACCGCCTATGACAGTCATCAATAAAAACAATATGATTCCAAGTAAAACTAATACATTCATTGTCTTGCCCTCTTTCGATTAACAAACAGAAGCGTAATATAGAGCCCAATTGGGATTGTGATGACAATACCTATCCCACCAGCTAGTGCACGAGCCAATTCTAATGATAGATTCATTGAAAGGGTAAAACCTAAAGGAGACGCATTTTTAAAATAAAGGATAAGCATCGGAATTGAACCGCTGATATAGGCAAAGAACAAAATATTAGTCATGGTTCCCATAATATCTTTCCCGATTTCCATCCCGGACTTTTTCAGAGCCTTATTTGAGATATTTGTATCTTTTTCATACAATCCAAAGATTGATGAAGACATTGTGATAGCAACATCCATGACAGCCCCTAAGGAACCGATAAATAAGCCTGCTAAAAAGACGAGCTTATAGGGTCTAGTAATAAATTGGATTTCCTCATAGCGCAGTCCTTGCTCGGACGTAATCCACATGACAGCATAGGTAATCAGCAATGACAGAAAGGTCCCTAGAAGCGTTGCAATGATGGCCGCATATGTCTTTTCATTGAAACCATTCACGAGCAATAATGAAATGGCGGTGAATAAAATGATGCTGATACTACAGATCACTAGCAAATGGATACCAGATGTCTGGAGATAAAAATCTAGTGCATAGGAAAGCAATACAGCGTTTACGACTAAACTAATGATGGCAAAGAAGCCTTGTTTTTTTCCAACAAGCAAAAGGGTAAAAATAAATGCCCAAGCAACAATGAGCAAGTATTTATCTCTCTTTACATCTTGGATTGTTCCTGTTAATTCGGATTGACCCTCAGCAGGTTGCTCAATCATGACAAACAATTCATTGCCGACTTTATATTCGTGATCGTAAGCACCTGATAAGGAAAACTCATTCACGAGATGAATTTCCTCATTTTTATGTTCACCATTCATTAATTTTGCGACCAACTTTTGTGTTGTCAGAAGATCTTTATTATCATACATATCTACATTCTCAATAGAATCTTGTATCCTTACATCGATTACTTTAGCAATGGGACGCTCATAAAAACCATAATTGAAACGGACAAAAAGAAAAGAAGAAATAAAAAGGATTGCTAAAAGGATATATGAAAGAATGTTTCGGTTTTTTTGGGTCATTTTAGTTGTTAATAGTTGCAAGAGAGGAACCTCCCATTGGACTTCATGAATGGTCTAAGAATATCAAGAATGCTTAAAGAGCGTCAAGAAATTACGGAAAATAGTTGTAATTTACAAATTATTAATTATAATAGAATCAAGAGGTGGAGAGAATGGAAAATTTGCGTGAAATATTTCAAATAATGGCAAGACGTTTTGGATTTTTAAATAAAAATTGCTGTAGTGTAGGCGGCAGTGAGATTTCACTTACTCAAAGCCATATTTTGTATGAGATTGATCGTCAGCACCAGCCGTCCATGCAGCAGATTGCTGAAACGTTAGGAATTGATATTACTACCTTTAGCCGTCAGGTTCAGTCATTGATAAAGATGAATTTAGTTCAGAAAACACCGGCTCCGGAAGATAAAAGAGTTCAGATCCTCTCATTAACAATCGAAGGGAAATACGTTGCGAAGACGATTGATGAACAAATGAATTTATTTTTGAACGAAGTGTTCTCCCATATGAATGATTTTGAGAAAGAAACGGTGATTCGCTCCATAAAATTGTTAAATGATGCTATGTCTAAATCCAGTATGTGCTGTGGCAATATGCAGGGCTAACATCCCTGATTAATAATACTTGCATATTACAAATATTTAACCGATTTACTTGCACTTTGCAAATAAAAAGGAGGGGGTAAGATGCTAGGACAAATGTTGAGGGATTTTCTTTCTATTGCACTTGAGCTCACGGTTCTGTTTATCGGGGTATCATTTCTTGTAAGCATACTTCAAGGGTTGATTCCATATGAAAAATTAAATCGTTATTTATCTGGGAAAAACACGTATACCGGTGTGAGCGCAGCGATTATTTTTGCCTTTATCACCCCGTTTTGTTCATGCTCTACGATTCCCATCGTCGTTAATCTTCTTCATAAGCAGGTTCGCTTTGGGATTGTGATGATTTTTTTATTCGCATCTCCTGTATTAGACCCGATTATTCTTTCGTTAATGGCCGCTCTTCTTGGCTGGAAAGTGGCTGTTGTATACACGCTCGTTACAAGCGTTTTATCCATCATCATCGGTTTATCGCTAGAGAGGCTCGGTTTTGAAAAGGCAGTAAAAAGAGTGAGGATGACTGGATATCAAGAGCCAAAATCGAGATTTAGCTTGAGTTATGCAGCGAGGGAGACGTTGAATCTGATGAAAACGGTCTATCCTTTTCTTTTAATTGGTGCTGGAATTGGAGCAGTTATTCATGGGGCTGTACCAACCGAATGGATGACGACACACCTTGGTGGAGACAAATGGTGGTTGGTTCCAATCGCTGCAATCATTGGAATTCCCCTTTATATTCGTCTGTCAACGATGATTCCTTTGTCACAAATTCTCATTGCAAAAGGGATGGCCTTTCCACCCGTCATGGCGCTAATGATTGCTTCGACAGGCGCTAGTTTGCCAGAGGTGGCACTATTGAATTCGATATTTCAGAAAAGGTTAGTATCTGCGTTTGTAGTAGCGGTGGTGTTCATGGCTTCTGTTTCAGGATTTCTATTTTATTTAATTTAAATTTTTGTCGCTCAAACGGTTTTGGCTCATTTTAAATGAAATCTTGATTTCACAAGTCTTTTGTGAAAAAGCTCGTTTGATTTCATAAAGCGATATGAAAAATTAAGCCCAAATCATTGCTGACATATACCAAAGCCACATTTAAAGGAGGTGAGAAAAATGGCATGGTTCAAGCTTAAAGCAGATAATGCTTGTTGTGATGTGAAAATTGAAGAAGTAGATAGCTCATGTTGTGAAAATAAAGAAGAAACAAACGGTTGCTGTGATGAAGAAGGAAGAGCGTAAATAAGTCTAAGGATAGCTATGAGCTGTTGGAACCATTTTCAATTTGGAGGATGGTTCCTTTTTGTGAATACTCGTTTTATGATAAAAAGAAAAAGTGAGCATGGGGAGTGTGTGAGGCGTGAAAATTAGAGATGCAAATTTTGAAGATATTGAGTCAATTCGAAAGATTTATAACGAAGGCATCCAAGATCGAATTGCGACGCTTTAAACTGATGAAAAGGATGTAATCTACATGGAGCAATGGTTTAAGCAGCATGTGGAACGTTATTCAATTGTTGTGGCTGAAAATGAAGGAAGCATCGTCGGGTGGGCATCTCTCAATCCTTACAATAATCGTTGTGCCTACGCTGGGGTAGGAGATTTATCCGTGTACATTGCCCGCGAATATAGGGGAAGAGGAATTGGGAGTCTGCTGTTAAAAGCGATTGAAGAAGCAGCAAGAAAGAATGGTTTTCACAAAATTATATTGTATACTTTCCCGTTTAACGAAATGGGACAGAAGCTTTATGCCAAAAATGGCTTTCGTGAAGTAGGAACATTTCAAAAACACGGCATACTTGACGGGAATTCGTCGATGTCATGGCAATGGAAAAACAGCTGTTCTAATAATGATTGAAATGCTTCTGTGGAAGCTAATGTTAATAAGCAGAACCGCAAGACCTTCAGGATCGGGCTATTTAATGAAGCTACCGTTATCAAACCCATTTACCCTCAGCATTTTTTCTGCGAAGCACAAAAAAACTTGTTGTGAAATGAAGACATCTTTTAGTGGTAAGGAAAGTGGACTGCATTTGGTGATACATGCTTATAACCGATCGGTTTCTCTTGAAATTCCCTCTCCTTAGACTGAAAGAGCCGTTTGTTTGCCTATGTACGATTCTGTAGAACTAAATTTATTTTTCCATAATAGTTGACTAAATGTTAATTATACTTTACATTTTGTATATAAAAGTTAACAGTGGTTTTGGGGAGAGATGTTATAAATGCTTCGAAATCGTATAAAGGAATTACGAGCAAGACACGGTTTCTCACAAACTGAGTTGGCAAATCGTGTTGGGGTAACTAGACAAACGATTGGGTTTATAGAAAAAGGGGAATTTTCTCCATCGATAGCATTATCGTTACGATTAGCTAAACAGTTACAAGTAAAAGTGGACGATTTATTTTGGCTTGAAGGGGAGGATTCAGTTGACTAAAAATGATTTTCGCGTTCAGTTTCCGTTATGGAACATTGCATTATGGATGATATTAATGTTCTGGAGTTTTGGGATCGTGTACGCAGTTGATATTCTCGCTGAGGGAGTTGACAGTATTTATGCGATCGTTGATGGCGAGTTAACGATTAAATGGCATTATCCAGCACTTTTCTCGATGATCGTTGGTCTTCTGTTATTAATTGCTTTTTTTATAGCCTATTTTCGAAGGCTAAACAAGCATAATCGGGAAAATCCCGCATTAAAGATATCTGCATTTAGTTTTTTTAAACCAGGGGAGTTTTTGGAGGATGATGAACTGCTGTCTCAAGTGACAGAAAATGCGGCCAAAAAGGTGTATGTTTTGTATTCACAAGCGTTGCCACTCATCATTTTCTTTATCATGATATTTCCGTTTAATCGCTATGCTTATATTGTTATAATGCTACTTATGTTGATTGTGCATAATGCATTGTACTATCGAGAATTTCGTCTTTTCTTTTCTGACGATTATCAACTCGAGTCTGCTGGCAATATGAGAAGCAATTGGTTACGGATGATATTTCCGGTTATTTTAACAGTGATTATTCTTATTTCTATCGCTATACCTAGTTATCAAATTGTTCAAGGAGGAAAGGATCAGCAAGAAAAATTGCAACAGTTTGAGAGCTGTTTAGATACTGGAAAATCAGCAACGATGGAGATCGCACAAAATGGGAAAACGATTGTAACTTGCCAATAGCGAACTTCAGTTTCAAAAAAATTATTTGTGAAGAATGGACAATATGATGCCCCAAATGTTGAATTTAGGGCATCACACGTGTTTGGCTAAATTTATTTTTTAGCTAAAACGATTACCGCCGCTCTGATTTTGTGCGGATTGCTGATTTTGTTGTCTAACTTCTTCAGCATCTGTTCCAGAAAACTCCGAGCTTAAGATCGATTGATTTCCACTTAATTGCCCACTTGCATTTCCGGTTGCTGATTGAAAGCTTTGTTGCGTTTGGTTTTGTTGTTGGTATTGCTGGATCAACTGTTGAATTTGTTCTAATTGTTGAGCCGCATTTTGTTCTAAATCACTCATTTGTTGTTGCTGCTGCGTTCCCAGATCTTGATTTTGCAGGACCTGAGCATTTTGCGCTTCTTGTTGTTCTAATTGTTTTGCAATTGTTGCGATTTGAGCCAAAATAGTGTTTTGAGGCATATAAGAACCCCCTCCTTTCATTGAGCTAACTTTAATTTGTCAATAAAATACCTATATTATGCTCATTATTTTTTTTGAGACTTGGTAGTTAAAAAAAATTAGAGTTAGATCGGTAGATCAAGTAAAAGATGTTAGATAGCCATTTTCTTTCAGACTGAAAGAAAACGTTAGTCTTTCAAGGAGCGGAGTTACCCTAATAGGTAATGAGGATTGGACAAGGCGAAGCAACAAAGAAAGCGAGCGTTTGTGGCCAGTCTGAGAAGCTGGGAACATAACTAGCTTTAAATCATGAGAAAGGTGAATTTGAGTACGCTCAAATTCACCTTTCTCTATTTTTATGTAACAAATTCTTCTATTCCCTAGTTGTTGGCCGTGAATTTTCTTAAATTCATGGCCATTAAAGCAAAACCCGTTTCGTTCTCAACCTTTGATTTTCCACGAACAGAAAATCGAGTGAAACGAACTAGAGTATGAAAATACTCTAGGTTTTCGTTAGTCTCCCACACTCTCTTTTTTCATTTTTTCCCGTTTGTGAATGATATGATTGGTTCCCCATTCATGCATTGCGTTTAAGATCGGCTCTAAACTTCTCCCATATTCCGTGATGGAGTATTCAACCTTTGGAGGCACCTGAGGATATACTTTTCGTGCAATAATATCTTCTTCTTCTAAGTCCCGCAATTGGTTTGTCAGCATTTTTTGTGTGATTCCCGGAACACTTCTTTTTAACTCACTGAATCTTTGAGTACCATTCTTTAATAAGTGCAATAATATGAGGGGCTTCCATTTTCCAACTAAGATCCCTAGTGCATCATCGACACGGCAAGATTCAGGTTCAATCTTCATCTACAACCCTCCTGTAGTATCCTTTTGTATACTATACCACTAAAAAGTACGTACTTCATTAATAGAGTATTATGAGTGATAATAGCATTGGATAGAGCAAAAATGAGTAGAAAGGTTTGATGACATGGAAAAATATCGGATTGATCAAAGTAAAGGCTTAGAGTTTGGGATTTATACGTTAGCGGACCATCTCACCAATCCGCATACAGGGAAAAGAATATCAGCTCAACAAAGGGTTCAAGAAATTATCTCGTTAGCCAAATTGGCAGATGAAGCAGGCATTGACTTTTTTAGTGTGGGAGAAAGTCATCAAGAATATTTTGTGGCACAAGGCCATTCGGTTATATTATCAGCCATCGCCCAAGCGACAAAAAATATTAAAATCGGAAGCTCTTCTACGATTATAAGTACATCTGATCCAGTTAGAGTATACGAAGATTTTGCGACGATTGATTTAATCTCTGACGGACGTGCAGAAATAATAGCAGGACGAGCATCACGTATTGGCCTATATGAATTACTGGGGTATGATGTTCGTGATTATGAGGAGCTTTTTGAAGAAAAATTTGATTTATTATTAAAAATAAATGAAGAAGAGGTTGTGAACTGGAGTGGGCAATTTCGAGCTTCATTGAGAAAAGCGAAAGTACTGCCACGCCCGAAAAATGGTTCTTTACCAATCTGGAGAGCAGTTGGAGGAACACCGGCAAGTGCAATGAAAGCGGGTTATGCAGGAGTGCCTATGGCCTTAGCTGCATTGGGTGGTCCTGCTAGTATTTTTAAACGTACCATTAATGCATATCGAGAGGTAGCAGAAAATAATGGATTTGATCCAGCGACATTGCCAGTTGCAACAACGGGATTTTTCTTTGCAGCTGAGACGACTCAGGAAGCAATGAGGGAAATGTATCCATATATTAATGAAGGAATGAAATTAACAAACGGAAATGGCTTTCCAAAGCAAGCCTTCGCTCAAGCTCCTGATAAGCGCAATGTCATTAATGTAGGGAGTCCACAGGAAATTATTGAAAAAATTCTATATCAGCATGAGCTTTTTGGCCACCAACGTTATATGGCTCAAATGGACTTCGGTGGAGTTCCGTTTGATAAATTGGCAAAAAATATTGAGATTATTGCTACAGATATTTTACCAGCGATCCGTAAATACACAGCGAAAAAGTAGGAGGGAGAATTTATGAAAATAGTAGGCATTTCTGGTTCTATTGTTGGATCGAAAACGAGAACGGCAATGAACTACGTTTCTGAAGAAGTTTCTGCAAAATATCCAGAGGTTGAATTTTCAATTATCGATTTAGCGGAGTATAATTTGCAATTTAGTGACGGTCGAAATTATTTGGAGTATGATGGTGACACAGGGTTTGTCACGAAGGAATTAATGGAAGCAGATGCGATTGTGATTGGAACACCAGTTTTCCAAGCCTCGATTCCAGGTACGCTAAAGAATGTATTCGACTTATTACCAGTGCAAGCGTTTCGTGATAAAGTTGTTGGAATGATTGTCACGGCAGGCTCAGCAAAGCATTATTTAGTAGCCGAGCAGCAGTTGAAGCCAATCTTGTCCTATATGAAGGCTCAAATTGTTCAAACGTACGTATTTATTGAGGAAAAGGATTATCATCGTAAGGAAATTGTCAATGATGATGTCATTTTCCGCCTAGAACGATTACTTGAAGATATAGTTGTGTTAACGGAAACATATCAAAGTATTCGTCAAGAAAAAGAGGATGAATACGATTTTTAAAAAAGGTGTCAGCAAATTGGTTGAATGATTTCGTTATTCATGATTTAATTTTTTATAAGCTCTTTTTATACTTTTAGGTTTAAAAATATTTTGAACATGCTAGTGATGTACAAAGGAGAAGAAGATGACAGCTGTGGAAGGAATTCTTAGCATCAGGAGAATTAAAGGCTCAGATATCATGCTTTTAAATGACACTCCTCTTGTTAAATCACTATCCCACTTCAATGATAAAGAGATTACTGTAACAATTAAGTGTGAAAATGACAGAGCTCAAATATTCTCTGGTGTAGCGGAAATATTTTATTTTGAAGGGCAACAGCAATATCATAGAGGAATAAAATACGTTAGCGATTTTTTTATCGACGATGTGGATATAATGGAATGGTTGGAAAGACTAGAAGGTAAATATATTAAGTTGATTGTAAAATGAGGAGGTGGAGCAGCTATGGGCATTGTAGTAGTAGAGATATGTGACGGTAGCCTTATTAATGTGTTGCCAATTGAAGAGATTTTGGAAGAAGAATATCCTGAAGTGGCAGTGCTCGAAAGTAGCTGCTTATCCTTCTGCGGGATGTGTGCGAAAAGACCGTATGCCATCGTTAATGGCAAACGCATCTTTGCAAAAACAGCAGAGGAATGCTTAGAACTAATAAAAAAGCAAATTGAAATCGAGTTAGCTATTTTTGCATAAAAGAGCTGTCTAGTGGGAAATCAAAAGCTTCTTCAACAAACCTGAAATTAAAGGATTAACTATTTTCGAGTTATGCCGCCTTCAATAAAGAGTTTTTCAAATGCTCTGTTCGGTCGGATAGAGGAAGTTTTGTGGTTTGAGTTAAGTGCGTGGAATCCGTCTGAAAGGACTGGAAGGATTGTATGATAGCCGATTGGAGGAGCTATTGGACGCGAAAGAACTGGATTGGCCGATTAGCCCCAATTGAGGTACTAATGGTCGTGTAAGAGAGAGCCTCGTTGTCGAAAAATCCGAATCGAGGGTTCTATTGAACGTGAAAGAGCGTGCCTCGTTGTCGTAAAGTCCGAATTGAAGTTCTAATGGACGCGAAAGGCCAGACCTTGTTATCGATCGATCTGAATCGACGAGCTAATTAATTTTAAAGACCAGAGAGCATTGCTGAGAAGTCCGAATCGCACGCCTATTCTGATTTTAAAGTGCTAATCCAAGGCTCGCCGGAAAAAGTCGGAATAGTTCGCCTAAAAGTTCAGTTTTCTTCTAGCGCAGGTATGGGCGGCAATAAAATGCTTTTGACCCTGAATTAGCCTACTTTCCAGTAAAGGAAAGGGCAGGAATAATACATTTTTTCGAAAGAGATAGACCAACGACATAGAAGCACAAAAGGAGGAAAGAAAATGAAAGAGGATCAGAAAGTATATGATGTGACGATCATTGGTGGCGGTCCAGTAGGAATGTTCACTGCATTTTATGGAGGGATGAGACAGCTTTCAGTTAAGGTTATTGAAAGTCTACCCCAGTTGGGTGGGCAACTAGCGGCACTTTATCCTGAAAAGT
This sequence comes from Robertmurraya sp. DFI.2.37, assembly GCF_029211245.1. Classification (NCBI taxonomy): domain Bacteria; kingdom Bacillati; phylum Bacillota; class Bacilli; order Caryophanales; family Bacillaceae; genus Robertmurraya; species Robertmurraya sp. DFI.2.37. The sequence goes on from NZ_JARGEJ010000042.1 coordinate 33,120, forward strand.
TTATTTATGATGTGGCAGGCTTTCCAAAGGTGCGCGCACAAGAGCTGGTCGATCGACTTAAAGAGCAAATGTCAGTTTTTTCACAGACGATTGTTTTAGGACAAACTGTTGAAAAAGTGGAAAAAAAAGAGGGTGGTACGTTCACGTTAACAACGAATGAGGAGATCCATTACTCAAAAACAGTCATAATTACTGCTGGTGTAGGTGCCTTTCAGCCTCGTCGTATTGAATTAGAAAATGGTTTTCATTATGAAGGGAAAAATCTACATTATTTTATCGATGATTTAAACAAGTTTGCTAATCAAAAAGTGATTGTATTTGGTGGCGGAGATTCTGCGGTCGATTGGTCGCTAATGCTTGAGCCGATTGCTGAGAAGGTTTCCATTGTTCATCGCCGTGATAAGTTCCGCGCTCATGAGCATAGCGTTGAAAATCTCCAAAATTCAAAAGTAGATGTAAAAACTCCGTATGTCCCAGCTGCATTGATAGGTGATGAAAAGAAAATTTATCAGGTAGTATTAGAGAATGTCACGACAAAAGAAAGTGAAACATTAGATGTAGATGCGGTTATTGTCAATTATGGTTTCGTCTCTGCGCTAGGCCCCATAAAAGAGTGGGGATTAAACATTGAGAGAAACTCTATCGTCGTCAATTCTAAAATGGAGACGAATATTGCGGGGATTTATGCAGTAGGCGATATATGTACGTATGACGGAAAGGTGAAATTGATTGCGAGTGGGTTTGGAGAAGCTCCAGTAGCAATAAATGCAGCCAAACACTTTGTGGATCCAACTGCAAAAAAGCATGTCCCGCATAGTTCAGATATGTTCAAGTAAATTTCACGTCATATAATTGAAAGAAAAATTTAGCTCACTTCATATTTTTAATTTTTTATACTTTTTAGTTGAAAAAGTTTAAAAAAGAAAATACAATAAAAGAGTAAATCGGTTTCATGAAATTACATATTGGGAGGAATTACTAATGGCAAAGTACGAATTACCAGCATTACCTTATGCAAACAATGCACTTGAACCACATATTGACGAACAAACAATGATGATTCACCATGATCGTCATCATGCAACATATGTCAATAACTTAAATGCAGCACTTGAAGGTCATGATGATCTAGCAAGTAAGACAGTTGAACAGCTCATTGCAAACCTTGATGCAGTTCCTGAAAATATCCGTACAGCGGTGAGAAATAACGGCGGCGGACATGCAAATCATAGCCTTTTCTGGACAATTCTTTCTCCAAATGGTGGTGGAAATCCGACTGGTGAAGTGGCAGAGGCAATTAACAGTGCTTTCGGAAGCTTTGACGCATTTAAAGCTGAATTTGCTAAGGCAGCAACTACTCGTTTCGGTTCTGGTTGGGCATGGCTGATTGTCGATAATGGTCAACTTGCTATCACAAGCACAGCAAATCAAGATAGCCCATTAATGGAAGGTAAAACTCCAATTCTTGGTCTTGATGTTTGGGAGCATGCTTACTACTTAAATTATCAAAACAAACGTCCTGATTACATCGCAGCATTTTTTAATGTTATCAATTGGGATGAGGTAAACAAGTTATTTGCAGCTGCAAAATAAAAATTAAAAAGGCATAACTGTCATCAATTTAGAAGGCAGCGGCATAAGCGGCTTTAGCTCAATATTTTTTAGGGCTAAAGCCGCTTTTTTATCGTCAAGTTCATCGTATGTCTCATAACGTCTCATAACACTATTTCTGTATCCCCTGTTTATGTTATCTCTTCTTAAGTTTGGGTACTTCCACGATTTATTCTATCATATTGCTTGTGCAATCGGTTTGAAAATACATGCCGTTCTGAATTCAGTGGAAGCGATTCTCTATTTCTTCGGAGAGCTATTTCCTACAATTGGAACTCAATATAGATCGTGAAGAACACGGAAAAAAGCTATTTTCTCCTGAGAAATTTGATGCGATGGACTACTTTAAGAGGTCTTAAAAACAAGTCTATGCAGACGATGCTTACTTTTGCTGCCATGAACTTAAAAAAGATGGCGATTTGGACTTGGCAAACTGCTTGAGTCGAGCCAAACTAGTTGATTGGAGTGGAGGGTGCTTGACTCCTGGGGGATTTGCAGGACAGGTGAGATCCCGCAGGAGCGACAGCTCTGAGGAAGCTCACCGCCTGCCCCCGGAAAGCAAGTGCCCGGAGCGGAAATCAACGGATTTTTACAGACAACTATCCAAAAATGACAAAAGCCATCGAGAGGTTGCCTCTCGATGGCTTTTGTCGACACTCTGAAATGCTCCCATTAAAGTAAGGGGAGCATTTCAATTTTCTCTATTCGAAAATGTAACAGGTGCTAAGTTAATGGTGCAGTTACTGCTTTCAGGATAATGAGCTAATTAATGATTAGGTATCAATATTTAAGGTCTGATTGATTTTTCACCTATGATTGTAAGGTGATTAAAAATCTACAGTGATCATTGCCATCCGTTTTACAGCTTGCTCTGCGAACATCATCTGCGTCAAGAACAGTTTTTAGTATGTTTGTTTCGCATTGACAAGCGGTTTTGTATTGATTGGCAACTGCGATGATCGGGCAATTATATTCAACGAGTTCAAATGTATTGTCGTTAATTTGTGAGACATCGGCCATGTATCCTTTTTCATTCTGGATCGCAACGATTTCTGTCATTTTTTCAAGAGCATTTTTTTTCGCTAATCGCTGTGTATACTCAGCGGTTAAACGTTCTTCCCTTTTATGGAATAAATCAGCAATTGATTCTTGCCCATACATTTCTTCTATATCTTGTAAAAATTCAAGCGTAATCCCCTCATAATTTTTTGGAAAAAGTGTTTCTCCTTTTTCTGTCAAAAAATAGATTTGCAGAGGTCGGCCAATGGGCTGTTTCACTTCTCTTGATGAAACGAGCTTCTCTTTTTGAAGGCTATCAAGATGTTTTCTGACGGCCATATGAGAGATATTTAATTCTTCGGTCAAATCATTGACCGTTAAAGAAACCTTCTTCTTTAGCAGTTGAAGAAGTCGTTCCTTTGTTGAAATTTTGGTCGTCAAGTTAAAACACCTCAATTCTTTTCAGCGTCTAATTACGACTAATTATACTAGAAAGTATAAAAAATGAAAAGAAACTGATTGCCGGGCAAATTTATTTTATCGGTCTGCTAGTCAATAGTTAAGATCTAAAAACCATCTCTCAAATGAAGGATGGTTCAAGGCTTATTTATTTTTGAAATAATTGATAAAAGCCTGAGAAATTTCAATCCCTTGATAGACAAATAATGTCAGGGACGTAAAAGACATAAAGCCAATGATTAAATATCGAATCCACATGGATTTTTCCCCCTTTGTTCATTTTTAGTGAATGAAAGGGGAGTGAACCACATAATTTGATTGAAATTGAATCGGTGTTAATATCGCCATAATTCTTTTAAAGCGAATAAAAAGAAAAAGCAGTGATGTAATTATCAAGATGAATATGACAATAGTAGGTGCAAAAAACGATGTAGCTGGGATGAATTTCAAGCTATCATCAACAGGATGACCCGAATGGGGATCGGAAGATTCAAATGTACTACTATCTATGGCAATATTAAATTTGTCATGTGCAAGATGATGTTCGGTGTGACTATAGGAGAAAATGGAGAATAATAAAATAAAAGTAATCATTAAAGATTTTTTCATTCGCTCCATCCTCCTTTTTAATATAGTTTACATCATACACTAGTTAGAAAAATTGTAAAACAAATATCGCTCGCAATATTTGACATTTTTTTGCTGAAAGCTTGATATATGGAATTTTAATTAAATGAGTTCGTTTTATATGCTAAAAAGTTGAAATGCATGGTGATTTAGTTGTCCTTCATTACAGAACTGTGAAAAGAGAAGAGGAGCTATTATGTTGAGCTGGATTCAAGCGTTCAAAGAATTGAGCAGTTTTTAGTCCTTCTTACTCAAGTACAGTAAGAAGGGACATTGATTCCTCCTTTTGGTGCGAAGGGGTAGCAAAGCAATCGGGTTGGAAGATTTTCAAAAACGGTTGACTTATCTGACCTGCAAGATGAGTAATGGGAGGAGGAGATCATAGAAAAGAGCGAAATCGTAAATTAATATGCCGAGCTTTTTCGTGCACAACAAAAATGCTGTGAATCATTTAGAAATCAATCCACTACCTGTCCGTATTTTTGTGGCGGAATGTTCGTGATAGGCGAGTTATGAACAGACTCTTATTTGCTGTTTTCTTGGTGCAATGCAGCGCGGCTATTAGTAGCTATTACCGTTAATGAACTGTCATTGCGTGATTTCGCATGACAGCTTTAGTGAGATATTTCACGGAGTTATATATGAACTGGTAGACGAGTTCGAGCAGCCTTCTATATTTTAGTGCTCTTTGACAATAGTAAGAAAAGCATCAACTACATCTGGATCAAATTGGGTGCCCTTATTTTTGCAGATTTCTTCAAGTGTGTAAGATAAATCTAATTCAGCACGATAGACGCGCGAAGAGGTCATTGCATCAAATGTATCAGCAACAGCGACAATGCGAGCAACCAAAGGGATATTCTCGCCGGACAGTCCTTCTGGATAGCCTTTTCCATCATATCGTTCGTGATGGTACAAGACAATATCTAAAACTCCGTTTTTATGGAAGTTGGAAATATGGCGAATCATATTATAGCCAATATAAGGATGGCGTTGAATAACTTTGTATTCCTCATCTGTTAGCTTTCCATCTTTTGAGAGAATATGCTCAGGAATACCGATTTTTCCGATATCATGTAGCAGTCCACCGATTCGAATAGAATCACGTAATTCTTTCGATAAATTCATCTTTTCAGCAATCTTAACAGCATACTTGGAGACATTCTCGGAATGGTGTAAAGTATTGGCATCCCTAGAATCTAAGGCATTTGCAAGCGCGGTCGTCAACTCTAAAATATCATTGCGAACGGTTTGTGCGTACCGCATCAAATAACGAGAAATAAAAGAAATTAAAAAATAGGTAACTAAATAAGTTAAAAATGTTCCAAAATCTGCAGTTGAATCTAAAATGAGAAAGAACCGACAGATTACTAACAAAGTAGTAACAGTTATAATAAAAAGAGCAGAGCGATTGTAAAATCCGATTCCTAAAAAGATCGAGCTAAGAATATACAAGATGAACATATTGTTTTCGTTCCCGACTTGAATTACATTGAGAATTATTGCAAAGGTGAGAACGATAAAAAAGGTAGCTTAGCCAGCTATTCAAGGTGTTTATCATGGAATGACGCTCCCTATTTCTTCAAAATAAAGCTAATTTATCAGAGTATTAAGAAAAGAGATGATTTTATATACTTATTTTCCCGTAATGAAGAACAGATATGTAAAAAGTTTTTTAGGTGTTGACGTAATTTTGTTTTTTCTTTGACTAATCTGAAGGGAGAAAATATAATGTTTAGTGTATTGCATTAAATTAAGGAGGATTATTAAAAAATGACACACTCAATGAGACTTCGTATTCCCGCTTTGAACAAGTAACTAAATACGTTCAAAGGCTCTGTTTTATGTGAACAGAGCAAGTGGGAGCAGTCTGTCCTTTTTTAATAATCTTCATTAGTTGTAGTCCATTTAATTGACCTTTATTAAGGTACCCTTTTAAACGTGACTCTAATTAAACATGTGATGAAAGAAAGGTGGAGCGTTCTGCCTTTTTTTCTTTTGCTCAAAAATTAATGTGCTATCTACTTATAGGGATAGAGCTTTTTCCACTTGTTCTGAATCACAGGCCGTACGCCTGTGATTTTTGTGTGTTTATGAAAAAAGTGAAAAGAGGTTGAAAGATGGAAAAAGTTTGTCTTGAATTAAAAGATATTGAAATGACCTTCTTAGATAAATTAGTTTTATCCATCCCCCGTTTAGCTGTTTATCAGTTTGATCGGATTGGGATTGTGGGAAAAAATGGTGCAGGTAAAAGCACGCTTTTAAAATTAATGGCTGGGGAAATAAAACCTGAAAAGGGAATCATGAAGAGTTTTGTTGATTTCGCCTATTTTGATCAAGTTTCTACACCTGAAGATGGAGTGGTCGAAGCAGAGCTAATCAGTAAGCTTTCGATTCCAACAACAAAATTGGAGCATTTTAGTGGCGGGGAACAAACAAAGCTGAAGCTGGCGCAGATTTTTTCTTCCTATTATGAAGGAATGCTAATTGATGAACCGACGACCCATTTAGATGAAAGAGGAACTCAGTTTTTCATTGAACAAATGACCTATTATTATGGAGCTCTTGTCCTTGTTAGCCATGACCGTTATGTGCTTGATCAACTCGTGACAAAAATATGGGAAATTGAGAATGGAGAGATTACAGAATATGTGGGGAATTATTCCGAATATATTGCCCAAAAGGAGTTAAAACGAAAACAACAAGAGGAGAATCATGATAGATATATAAAAGAAAAAACGCGTCTTTTAAAAGCTGCGGATGAAAAAATGAAGAAAGCGAAGAAAATTACAGAGGCAAACAGTCGTATATCGAAAAAGGAAACGAGTGCCCTGGCCAATAAGATGTTTATGACGAAATCAAAAGGTACAAGTCAAAAGGCAGTACAACGAGCTGCAAAAGCGATTGAACAACGAGCAGAGCAGTTAGAAGTGGTGGAAGCACCACGGAGTGAAGAAGTTGTTCGATTTCATCAGGCGCCTATTCTAAAGCTCCACAACAAGTTCCCGATTATGGCAGATAGACTAACTTTAAAAGCGGGTAATAAAGTTCTTCTTCAAGAGGCGAGCTTTCAATTTCCTTTGGGGAATATCGTCGCAATTAGAGGAGAGAATGGTTCTGGGAAATCAACATTATTACAGCATATTTATAATCGTGGGAAAGGGCTAGCTGTTTCACCAAAAGCCGCCTTTGGTTTTTATAAACAAATGAGTTATCAATTTGAAAGAGATGAAGAGGTGTTTGCCTATTTGCAGGCGAGAAGTAATTACGATGCTCGGAAGATTCGTTCCGTACTCCATTCTATGAATTTCAATGGAAATGACTTGAACAAAAATGTTCACAATTTAAGTGGTGGAGAAGCGGTTAGATTAGTATTATGCGAGCTTTTCTTAGGGAAATATAACATATTGCTTCTAGATGAGCCTACCAACTTTTTAGATGTATTTTGCATTGAGGCATTAGAAAAATTTATGAACGGATACGAAGGAACGATTTTGCTTGTATCTCATGACCGATTTTTTGTGGAACGTGTTGCCGATCTTGAATACAGTATGGTCGATAAGAAGTTGAAATTGATAAAATAATATAGAGGGATGCAGAGAATAATTCTCTGCTCCATTTTTATTGTCTAGCAAATTAAACAATGTGTATAACTTTTTGGGTTTGCTTAGATCCGGCGCTTCGGCCCTACCAAATTTCCCATCCGTCCGTACAACAAGTCAACATCAGCTTCTTATTAATCGCTATGTGTCTATCTCTTACCTAATTACGGGTCCGAGCAAAGCGCCTGCGCTGTTGATCTAGCTAGAGTAATTTTAGGTTTTAATTTATGCCTAGCCCTGAGATAGCGAAAGAACCGCTCCTTTAACAATGAATACGAAAAGAATAATCTAGTTTCGTTCTTTTAAAGGTGATTTATGCATGCTCGCTTCCTAAGAGCTAAGCGTAGATAAAAGAGGAATTCGGGCATAGTTCAACTCTGTCGAGAAATACTAAATAGCGAATGTTGTTGGCGATTAGTACAAGGAGTGGAATTTATGGAATTCGATCTTCAAGAGCTTATATTTAGTTTTGTTGGTGGACTAGGAATCTTTATGTTCGGAATCAAATATATGGGGGATGGTCTTCAGGCAGCGGCGGGGGATCGCTTACGAAGTATTCTTGATCGCTTTACGACCAATCCCTTTATGGGTGTGCTAGCTGGAGTTTTCATTACTGTACTTATTCAATCAAGCTCAGGTACAACGGCGTTAACAGTAGCATTAGTAAGCGCCGGCTTTATGAAGCTTAGACAAGCAATTGGTGTCATTATGGGCGCAAATATTGGCACGACGGTAACAGCTTTTATTATCGGGATCAAAATTGGTGAATATGCACTTCCAATTTTAGCGGTAGGAGCTATTTTTTTATTCTTTTTTAAAAGCAAAAATCTCAATGCTCTTGGGCAAATCTTTTTTGGTTTCGGTGCGCTTTTTTTTGGGCTAGAGTTGATGAGTGATGGCTTAAAGCCGCTTCGAACATTAGAATCATTTCAAAATCTTACCGTCAGCATGAGTGACAATCCCATTTTAGGCGTTGTGATAGGAACTGTTTTTACCATAATTGTACAAAGCTCAAGTGCCACGATCGGAATTTTACAGGAGTTATTTTCACAAGGGGCTATTAATTTAAGGGCTGCTTTGCCTGTATTATTTGGTGATAATATTGGCACGACCATCACCGCTATCCTTGCTTCGATCGGAACTTCAGTCTCAGCAAAAAGGGCTGCCGCCGTTCACGTAATGTTTAACGTTATTGGCTCATTTCTATTTTTGCTAATTCTTGGATTGTATACTGCCATAATCGAATGGCTGCAGATGCAGCTGAACTTGAATCCTGAAATGACTATTGCGTTTGCCCATGGAATCTTCAATGTAGCGAATACGATAATTCAATTTCCATTCATTGGCGCATTGGCATGGATTGTCACAAAAATCATTCCAGGGGAAGATGTTGATATTGACGCAACGGCAAAGCACCTTAATCCTGCGATTATCGAACAATCAGCTTCCGTGGCGATCGGACAAGCTAAAGATGAAGTCAAAAGAATGGGGGAATACGCACAAAATTTCGTTTCAGAGGCGCTGCATTTTTTAAATACGAGTGATAGAAGTCATGCTAAACGTGCCTTTCAATATGAAGAGGCAATTAATAATCTCGATCGGGCGATTACTGACTATTTAGTTGAAATTTCAAGGAACTCCTTATCCACTGCAGATTCAGAAGAACATAATTCGTTAATAAGTACGATAAGGGATATTGAAAGAGTCGGTGATCATACGGAAAATATTGTGGAGCTGCTTGAGCATCGACTTGAAAAAAAGATTTCTCTCTCAGCAGATGCAGTAAGTGAATTAAATGAGATGTTCCTATTGACGCTAGAGACCTTGAAAAACGCTCTTGAAGCTCTTTTTACTAATGACCCAAAATTAGCAAACGATGTTCTAATAAAGGAAAAAAGGATTGACGAAATGGAAAGAACTTTACGGAAAACCCATATTGGAAGAATGAACGAACGTGTCTGCACAGGAGATGCAGGTGTAATCTTTGTTGATATTGCCAGCAATTTGGAGCGCATTGGTGATCACGCTGTTAATATCGCCGAAGTAGTGTTGGAAAATCATTAACAACTGAGCATGGGCTTCCGAAAGCCTATGTTTTTTTGGGGGGGAGAAAGATGAGAAAAGTAAAGCCCCAGAAACGAATCGATGGGAAGAACAGTATTTAAAAAATCAGTCTTTGCGATTTGCTGTTTATAAATTATCCTTCTGTTAGTGCATATTTCTTTTCTATTCTTTATTTTCGATAATTAATAGATCTTTTCTATCATTGCTTGAAAAAATTTTCCTACCTATAGGAAGTTTTGACGCCATTTTATTTTTAAACGAATAAAGTATAATTGCTTTCATCTTCCCCGAGTTCCTTATTTTTCGTTAAACTTCATTCATTTACCCATTCAATATTTGTTTGGTAAACCATATTCTTTAACAAGAAAATATCAGTGTCTTTATTCTCTATCAAAAGTTTCTTTGCTGATGGTGATTTCTTTATATTTACAGTTGCCTGATTATCAAACCCGCATCCTGTGAAAAAAAGATATACTAGACAGAAAAACAACGAGCAACTTGTATTTCATTTTCATCCTCCCTCTATAAATATTGATATATCAACGGTTTGAACCGCTGTTGGAGTGCCAAAAAAATATTTTTCGACACGATTCCTAATAAAATTTACCTAATATGTTAAACTATTCCAATACATAGATACGC